>NZ_JBPPGD010000004.1:123223-193840 GCF_051303165.1 Actinomyces sp. W5033
AGCAGTGGGCGCCAAACCCTCCCTTGCCCTACAGAGAACCAAAGCGGGGAAGGTTCCGCGCCACCGGCCGGTGGCCCACCCACACAACCGACGACAAGGAAGCGTGACTGCACGTGCTCGAGAGATTCGTCTCCGTCGTAGGGGGAGCGACGCTGCCCTTCCTGCTCTACGCGGCGGCGGCCGTCATCCTCGCCCCGGCTCTCATCGAGGGGTGGCCGCGCAGCTCGCGCCAGCGCCTGGCCGCGGCCCTGGTCGGCACGGCCGGGGCCGTCGTCTTCGCCGTCCTGCGTGCACTGGCGGTCGTCACCGACCGCACCGCCGTCACCGTGCCGACTCTCATCGTGTGCGTCGTCGCCGACCTCGTGCTGCTGGGCTGCGTCCTGGCGATGGCCCGCCAGCCCCGCTGGGGCGCGTCCGGGCGCCTGGGCGTCCTCGCGCAGGCCGCGGCCTGCGTCGCCCTCGCCGGCGCCTTCTTCCGCGCGGTCCCCGAGGTCATCCTCCAGCTGGCCGCCTTCATCGAGCCGGGCGAGGAGGTCGTCTCCTCCGAGATGCTGCTGCGCGTGCTCGGCTTCGCCGGGGCGTGGGCCTGCGTGGCGGTGCTGTCCTTCCTCTACTACCGGGCCGCACGCCGCGCCCCCGTGGTCCTCACCCGCGCCAGCCTGGCCCTGTTCATCGCGGTGGTCGCCTGCGTGCACCTGCTGCAGCTGCTGCGGCTGCTCAACGGCACCCAGCGCATCCACATCACCGGCACCGGCTTCAGGCTCCTGTCCTGGGGCGCCAACAACCTCGAGGGCATCATCCTGCTGGCCGCAGCCGCCATATGGCTCGTGCCCCTGGCCGTTGAGCTCGCCCGCGCCGTCGGCCGCGCACCGGCCCAGGCCAACCCCGCACGCCTGCGCTCGGTCAAGGCGGACCGGCGCCGCTCACGGCGGTGGGTCCTGGCCTCGGTGGGGGCCTTCACCGCCCTCGTGCTCACCCGGACCGTGGCCGTGGCCAAGGTCAACGAGGTCCCCACCTTGTCCGAGCCCGAGCCCTATGACCTGTCCGCCGACGGCGCCCGCATCCCCACGAGCCTGCTGGCCGACGGGCACCTGCACCGCTTCGTCTACGGCGCCAGCGGCGGCACCCAGGTGCGGTGGATCGCCCTGCTCAAGAACGGCGGCGCCTACGGCGTCGGCCTCGACGCCTGCGAGTCCTGCGGGCCCTCCGGGTACTACGAGGCGGACGGCAAGGTCATCTGCAAGCGCTGCGACGTCGCCATCAACCCGGCCACCGTGGGCTTCAAGGGCGGCTGCAACCCCATCCCCATCGAGTACACGGTCGAGGACGGCACCATGCTCATCACCACCGAGGTCCTTGAGGCCAGCGCCAAGGTGTTCGACTGATGTTCCTCCTGCGCCTGCTGCACCGCTCCTTCACCCGCCAGCTGCGCCGCCGCTCGCTCATCGGCCTGACCGTGGCGCTGTGCGCCTCGATCAGCGTGGCGATGCTCGGCGTCGTCTTCGACGTCGGCGACAAGCTCCACGCCGAGCTCACCGCCTACGGCTCCAACATCACCGTCCAGCCCAAGGCCGACGCCGTCGTGGCGGACCTGTACGAGACCGAGGAGGAGACCCAGGCCACCGCCTTCATCGACGAGAGCTCGGTCACCTCCCTCAAGACGATCTTCTGGGCCTACAACATCGTTGACTTCGCCGCCCGACTGAGTGCCCGCGTCGATGTCTCCTCCGCCTCCGGTGCCACGGCGCCTGAGCTGGGCGTTGTGGGCACCTGGTTCAACAAGGAGCTGACGCTGCCCACCGGGGAGAACGTCGTCGCCGGCGTCACCACCCTGCGCTCGTGGTGGGCCCTGGAGGGCGCGTGGCCCGGCGACGAGGCCGACGAGGCCGTCGTCGGCTCCGCCCTCGCCGCGGACCTGGCAGTGGGCGTGGGCGACGTCGTCACCCTGAGCACACCGCTGGGGCAGCGCACGCTGACCGTCACCGGCGTGTACACCTCCGGTGACGACGACGACGCCACCCTGTACGCGCCGCTGGCCGTCGTCCAGGAGCTCTCCGGCCACCCCGGGCAGGTCGAGGAGGTCGAGGTCAAGGCCCTGACGACCCCCGAGAACGACCTTTCGCGCAAGGTCTCGCAGAACCCGGCCATCGTCTCGAGCTACGAGTGGGAGACCTGGTACTGCACCGCCTACGCCTCCTCCATCACCTACCAGATCGAGGAGGCCATCCCCGGGGTGGTCGCCAAGCCGGTGCGCCAGGTGGCCGCCGTCGAGGGCAGCGTCCTGGAGAAGACCCAGGTCCTCATGATCCTCATGACCGCCCTGTCCCTGCTGGCCGCCGCCCTGGCGGTCGCCTCGCTCACCACCGCCTCCCTCGTCGAGCGCACCGGGGAGTTCGCCCTGCTCAAGGCCGTGGGCGCCTCCAGCGCCTCGATCAACCGGCTCATCCTGTCCGAGACGGCGGTCATCGGGGCGATCGGCACCGCGGTCGGCGCCCTCGTCGGATCCGGCCTGGCCCAGCTCATCGGCAAGATCGTCTTCGACTCCTCGATCACCATGCGCCCGATGGTCTACGTCCTCGTCGTCCTGCTCGTCGCCCTCGTGCTCCTGGTGGCGACCGCCTCGTCCATGCGCTCCATCCTGCGGATCCAGCCGGCGACGGCCCTGCACCGGAGGTGACTGCCATGACCAACCGCCGCATGTTCTGGACCATGCTCCTGGGCGCCCTCGTGCGCCGCCGGGGGCGCGCCGCCGCCGCCATCGGCTCCTCCGCCGTCGGTGCCGCCACCCTGTTCTGCCTCGCCGCGGTCTGCCTGGCCGTGCCCGCGCAGATGAGCGAGGAGATGCGCCAGTACGGCGCCAACGTCATCCTCGTGCCCGTCGCCTCCTCCTCGGGCGGGACGACGGCGGGCTCGGCGCCCGCGCGCCTGGAGGACGCCGAGGTCGAGGCCGCCACCGCCGTCATCGCCTCCGTGGCCGACACACCCGGCGGCGGGGCCCTGCGCAGCGCCGCCTACCGCTACGAGACCGTGCGGGTCAACAAGAGCTCCTACCTCATGGGCGGCATCGACACCGACGCCACCCGTTCGCTCAACGGCCACTGGGAGGTGGACGGCGCCTGGCCCGGCCAGGGCGAGGTCCTGCTAGGCGCCGACGTCGCCGAGGCCGCCGGCCTGGGCGTCGGGGACATGGTCACCGTGGAGTACCTGTCCTCCGACAACCTCACCCTGGGCTCGGTCGTCTCCTCCGACGGCGCCTCCCAGACCCAGGGCGAGCGTCGGTGGCGCGTCGTGGGCACCGTTGACACCGGCGGCCGTGAGGACGACATCCTCTACGTGCCCCTGGCCTCGCTCGAGGAGCTCACCGGCGCCAGCGAGGTCGGCTACGACGTCGTCGAGTACTCCGTGGACACCAGTGCCGCCAGTGCCGCGCAGGTCGTCAACGCCATCAACGCCGCCGACGTGACGGGACGGGACGGCACCGGGCTGCGCGCCCAGGAGGTGTCAAAGATCACGAGCGGCAACACCCGCATCATCGCGATGCTCAACACCCTGTTCTGGGTCGTGGCCGTCGTCGTCCTCGCCCTGACCCTCGTCGGCGTCTCGACGACGATGACCGTCATCGTCTCCGAGCGCCAGAAGGAGATCGGCCTGCGCAAGGCCCTGGGCGCCTCGGCCGCCTCCATCGGTGCGGAGTTCTACACCGAGGCCGCGGTCATGGGCCTGGTCGGCGGCGTGCTGGGCACGGGCGTCGGCTACGCGCTGGCCTGGGCGGTGGGGGTCGGCGTCTTCGAGCGCCCCATCGCCTTCTCCTGGTGGCTGGCGCTGTGCTCGCTCGCCCTGTCCGCGGCCGTCGCCGTCGTCGCCTCCAGCGCCCCGGTGCGCCGTGCCATCCGCATCGACCCCGCCGTCGTCCTCAGAGAGGAATGAGATGACTGACACCACCACCGTGACCGCCACGCCGCAGCAGGAGGCGCCCGCCCTGCTCCAGCTGCGCCACGTGTCCAAGATCTACGGGGACCTGCACGCCGTTGACGATGTCAGCCTGGACGTGCCGCGCGGCCAGTGGCTGTCCCTCGTCGGCTCCTCCGGCTCGGGCAAGACGACGCTCATGAACATCATCGGCTGCATGGACACACCCTCGGAGGGCTCCGTCCTGCTCGATGGGCGCGAGCTGGGGCGCCTCAACGCCGCCCAGCTGACCGACATCCGCAAGAACGTCATCGGCCTCGTCTTCCAGCAGTTCCACCTGGTGCCGCACCTGAGCGCCGTCGAGAACGTCATGGTGGCGCAGTACTACCACTCGATGACCGACGAGAAGGAGGCGTTGGCGGCCCTGGACAATGTCGGCCTGGCCGAGCGGGCCCACCACCTGCCCTCCCAGCTCTCCGGTGGTGAGCAGCAGCGCGTGTGCATCGCCCGCGCCCTCATCAACCACCCGGAGATCGTCCTGGCGGACGAGCCCACCGGCAACCTCGACGAGGCCAACGAGCAGCTCGTCCTGGACATCTTCCACCGCCTGCACGAGCAGGGCACGACCCTCATCGTCGTCACCCACGACGCCCACGTCGCCTCCTGCGGCGAGCGCCAGGTCCTGCTCAACCACGGGCGGCTCGTGGGGGAGAGGCTCAACGACGGGCACCACGGCCCGCGCAGCCACGACATGCTCGACTTCTCCGACGCACAGCCCACGCAGGTGCGCGCATGAGCCGCCACAGCCCGGGCGCGCTGCGCACAACCGGAGCGGCCACCGGCGCCCTGCTCGCCGTCGGCACCCTGCTGTCCGGCTGCGCCGTGGGCCAGGAGGTCACCATCAGCGGTGACGAGTACGCCGGCCGCGCCCAGACCGCCCAGCCCACGGCCCGGGGGCACCAGGCCACCGAGCAGCCCGCCACCGCGCCCACCGGGGGGCCCTACGCCGACGGCGAGTACACCTCGTCCCAGACCTACGGCGTCCTCGACGACCTCATCGAGCAGGACTCCATCGACGTCACCGCCACGCTCACCGACGGGGTCGTCACCGAGCTGACGGTGGTCGGCCACCCCTTCGCCGAGAGGTCCAAGGACTACATGCAGGACTTCGTCAACGAGGTCAACGCGCAGGTGGTGGGCCGCAGCGTCGAGCAGGCCCACGTCACCGCCCTGGCCGGCGCCTCGAAGACCTCCGAGGCCTTCAACGAGGCCATCGACGCCATCGCGGCCCAGGCCGCCCAGGCGGCCGGGGCCTGACCACGTGGCCCGGGTGGTGGCGTGGGGCCGCTGCCGGGGTCGCTAGGCTGGGGCCATGCCCGCTCACGCCCCCACAGACGCCGGTGTCCCCGCACCCGCCGTCCCCGCGCCGGTTGACGCCGCGCGGGTGCGCGACTGCGTGCGTCGTCGGGGCCTGCGGTTCTTCGTCGATGACGAGGGGGACACCGGCATCCCCTGGCGCTACGTCACGGTGCACGTCGTTGTCCATGACGAGCGCCAGCTCCAGCTGCTGGGCGTGTGGCACCGTGTCGCCGACACCGAGCACCTGGCGCGGCTGCGCCGGCTCGTCGAGGAGTGGAACGTCACGCGCATCGGCCCCAAGGCCTATCTCACCATCGCCGACGGCGGCGTCGTGCGCCTGCACGGCGAGGTCACCTACCCCCTCGGCGCCGGCATGACGGACTCCCAGATCGAGCAGCTCGTGCTCACCAGCTGCCGTCTCATCGTCGCCCTCATGCGTGAGGCCGAGGAGACCTTCCCGGACCCGTTGCGAGGAGACCTTGAGCCATGAGCACGCACCGCAGGGGCCTGCGCGCCCTCATCTTTCGCCTGCTCGGGACCCAGGTCCCCTCCCCGGTGGACCCCCGCGCGCAGGCGCGGGGCGCCGACCTGCCCGCCGCGCCGACGAGCATGGCCGGGCCGGTGAGCGCGGCCGGGCCGGTGAGCGCGGCCGGGCCGGTGAGCGCGGCCGGGCCGGTGAGCGCGGCCGGGCCGGTGAGCGCGGCCGGGCCGGCCACGCCCACGGGCGAGGCCACGAGCCCCCTGACCCTTGAACGCGTCGAGCGCATGGTCACCGGCCCGATGGGCTACAGGGTCGAGAGGCACGAGGACGAGGGCCACAGCTGCCTGCTCGGCACGTGGGACGGCTTCCCCTTCCTCATCGAGGAGCCCGAGGAGCACCCCGGCTGGCTGCTGGTCTCCGGCGACGCCCAGGAGCCTGTGAGCCCCGGCGAGCGCGACGAGGTCGCCGCCAGCGTCAACGACTGGAACCGGGAGAAGTACTACCCGACCGTCTGCCTCATCGATACCCCCGCGGGAGCGGTTGTGCGCGCCACCTACCTCGTGGACCTGTCCACAGGCGTGTCCTCGGCGCAGCTCCAGCTGCACCTGGACACGGCGCTGTCCGCCTGCACCCAGGCGCTGTCCCACGTGGGACCGCTCCTGCCCGAGCTGTGAGCCCGGCCCCGCTGCGGGTGGCCGTCGTCGGCCCGACGGCCACCGGCAAGTCCGACCTCGCCCTCGACCTCGTCGCCGCCCTCGGCGAGGGCCCCTCCAGCGCCGCCCCCGCAGAGGTCCTCAACGCCGACGCCTCCCAGCTCTACCGCGGCATGGACATCGGCACCGCCAAGCTGAGCCTCGCCGAGCGCCGTGGCACCCCCCACCACCAGCTCGACGTGCTCAGCGTGCGTGACGAGGCCAGCGTCGCCGCCTACCAGGCCGCCGCCCGCAGCGACCTCGAGGCCGTCGCCGCCCGCGGGGCGAGGGCGCTCATCGTGGGCGGCTCAGGCCTGTACGTGCGCGCCCTGACCGACGCCCTGGAGTTCCCGGGCACCGACCCCGCCGTGCGCGCCGCCCTTGAGGCCCGCGCCCAGCAGGAGGGCACGCGCCGCCTGTGGGAGGAGCTGCGCGAGAGCGACCCCGCCAGCGCCGCGCGCATCGACCCCGCCAACACCCGCAGGGTCGTGCGGGCCCTGGAGGTCCAGGCCGTCACCGCGCGCCCCTTCTCCGCGTCCCTGCCCCGCTACGAGGACGTCGTGCCCACGGTCCACCTCGCCCTCAGGCCCGGGAGTGAGGCCCTCAACGCGCGCATCGAGCAGCGGGCCCGGCGCATGTTCGCCGAGGGGCTGGTCGAGGAGACCGAGGCACTCACAGCGCAGGGGCTGCGTGAGGGCACCACGGCGCCGCGCGCCATCGGCTACGCCCAGGCCCTGGCCGTCCTCGACGGCACGATGAGCGTGCCGGAGGCGGCCGAGGCCACCGCCGCCGCCACCCGCCGCCTTGCCTCCCGCCAGGTCAAGTGGTTCCGCCGAGACCCGCGCGTGACCTGGATCGACGTCGCCCTCGCCCCTGACGGCAGCTGGTGCCCGGGCGAGCGCGAGCGTGCCACCGCCGTGGCCCTGCGCCTCGTGCGCGAGCGTGAGCAGGCTGACTCCCACCCGGGTTCAGGGACCACAGACGCGCTCCCCTAGGCTGAGCCCCATGACTGAGCCCCCCCGCGCCGCCGGCCTCGACGGACACGAGCTGCTCAAGGGGCACGCCCTTGAGAGCGACGTCCTGCTCCTCGTCGACCCGGGGCTCGAGGTCTGTCTCACGGCCGCCGACGTCGCCGCCGCCTGCGACCGTCGCACGGGCCTGGGTGCCGACGCCCTCGTGCGAGCCACGCGCACCCGTTGCCTGGAGGGAACGGACGCGCTGCTGGAGGCTGCCCCCGAGGCCGAGTGGTTCCTCGACGCCTACGACCCCACCGGGGCCCCGCTGGGCGCTGACGGCCTGGCCGCCGTCGTCATGGCCGAGGCCCTGCTCGCCCACGGGCTCGTCGGCGACGACGCCCCCCTGACCCTGGGCACCCGCGCGGGCGCCCGCACCCTGACCCGCACCGACGGCCTGTGGACCATCGACATGGGGCCGGCCGCCCTCGTCCGCCCGGCCGGCGCCCTGGCCGACGTCGGCACTGAGGGCTGGGACACCGCTGTCACCGTCGCCGGGCTGGAGGGGCAGCGGGCGGCCCTGAGCGTGCGCCTGTCGCAGGCGCGTCCCGAGCCCCACACCGTCGTCGCCCTCGCCAGTGAGAGCGAGCTCGACGCCGCCCTGCTGTGCGCTGACCCCGCCTACGAGCCGGCCCCCCAGGACGGCACCGCGCTCGACCTCGTCGTCCTCACAGACGACGCGCAGGCCACCGACGACGCCGCCGTCCCCGACGCCGCAGACGGGCCGCGCCCGGCCCGGGCCCGCGCGCGCGTCCTGGTCGCCGCGGCGGGGGAGCGGCCCTCGAGCGCCTCGGGCTGCTGCGCCGTCGCCGTCGCCCTGCACGAGTGGCTCGGCCCGCACGCGCCCGAGCACTACGTCATCGAGGTCCCCGGCGGCCAGGCGGGTGTGCGCGTCGGCCCTGACCCGTGGGCCCCTGACGCCAGCGTCCTGCTCGTTGTCCAGGCGGTCCTCACCGGCCGCGCGACCCTAGGAGCCTGATCCGTGAGCACCTCAGCCCCCACGACGGCCACCGCCCCTGCCGCCGACGACGTGGACGCCCCGGCCTGCGAGGGCCCCTCGCGCACGACGCCCCTGCGCGGCGTGCTGACGACGGGGCTCATGCTCTTCGCCCTCTTCTTCGGCGCCGGCAACCTCATCTTCCCGCCCGCACTGGGAGCCTCGGCCGGCGAGCACCTGCCCGTCGTCCTCACCGGCTTCATCATCACGGGTGTGCTCCTGCCGCTGCTCGCCGTCATCGCCGTGTGCACCTCCGGCGAGGGCGTGCTCGGCCTGGCGCACCGTGTGGGGCCCCGCTTCGGCGTGCTCACGCCGCTGGCCGTCTACCTCTCGATCGGCCCGCTGTACGCCATGCCCCGTGTCGCCACGGTCGCCTACGAGCTCGCCACGCGTCCGGTCCTCGTCCTGCTCGGCGTCGAGCCGGGACGCTGGGCGCTGGCGGCGCACAGCCTCGTCTTCTTCGTCCTGACCGCCTGGGTGGCCCTGAGCCCCGCCCGCCTGGCCGACCGGATCGGCAAGGTCCTGACCCCGGCCCTGCTCGGTCTGCTCGCCGTGCTCTTCGCCGTCACCTTCCTTCCCGGGCGCACGGGCGCCGCGGCGGTCGCGCGTGAGGCCGTGGAGGCCTACGCCACCACACCGCTGTCCACGGGCCTGACCCAGGGCTACCTCACGATGGACGTGCTGGCGGCGACCGTCTTCGGCATCGTCGTCATCTCCTCCCTGCGTCAGCAGGGGCACCACAGCACGGGACAGGTCGCGCGATCGGCCGCGTCCTCCGGCCTCGTCGCCGCCGTCCTGCTGGCCGCCGTGTACGTCGGGCTCGCCCTCGTGGGCGCGCGCACGCCAGGCGACGACGTCTCCGACGGCACCGCCCTGCTGCGCACCGCCTCGGCCGCCGGGCTCGGCAACGTCGGTGTCGTCGTCTTCGCCGGCATCGTCCTGCTCGCCTGCCTGACGACCTCCGTGGGCCTGCTGTCGTCCTGGTCCGGCTACGCCTCCACCGCCTGGCGCGCCAGCAGCTACCGCGCCCACCTGCTGGGGGCGGCCGCCGTCTCGCTCCTGCTGGCCAACCTCGGCCTGAGCACGATCCTCACCGTCATCTCGCCCCTGACGCTCCTGCTCTACCCGGTGACCATCTGCCTCGTCGTCGTCACCCTGGTGGACGCTCTCGCCCCCGGCCACCTGCGCGCCACCTACTCCTGGCCCGTGGGCTGTGCCCTCGTCCTGGGCCTCGTCTCCGCCCTGTCCGACGTCGGCTGGACGGCGCCGAGCGGGCTGCTGGCACGCACCGGGCTGTGGAACGACTCCACAGGCTGGATCCTGCCCACCCTCGTTGTCGGCGCCGCCGCCCTGGCCTGGGACGTCAGCCGCGGCCGCTGGTCCACGCCCGCCAGTGACGACTCCGGTACCACCGCCCGGGTCGAGCGCATCGTGTCGGGGCAGGTCCAGCGCTGAGCTGCTGGACCGCGAGGAGCACGCGCGCATGACGAGGACGACGCGCCCGCGCACGGACTCGCGCGAGGACATGAGCCCCGAGCAGAAGGCAGTGCTCGCCGTCCTGCTCATCCCCACCTTCACCTCCCTGCTCGCCGTCTCCAGCGTCAACATCCTGCTCACCGTCATCCAGGACTCGCTGGCGGCCTCGGCCTCGGCCCTGCAGTGGGTCATCGCCGGCTACTCCCTCGTCTTCGGCGTCCTGCTCGTGGCCGCGGGGCGTGCCGGCGACGTGCTCGGGCGCGCCCGGCTCTTCGTCACCGGCCTGGCGCTGTTCGGGCTGGGATCGCTTGGCTGCGCCCTGGCCGGATCCATCGGCGTGCTCAACCTCTCGCGCGTCGTCATGGGGGTGGGGGCGGGCCTGTTCAACCCGCAGGTCACCGGCATGATCCAGCGGGTCTTCCCCGCCCCGATGCGCGGGAGGGCCTTCGGCTGGTTCGGGGCCGTGGTCGGGGTGAGCGTGGCCCTGGGGCCGGTGATGAGCGGGGTGCTGCTCCAGGTGCTGGGGGACGACGCCGGGTGGCGGGCGAGCTTCGCCGTCAACGCCCCCATCGCGGCAGCAGGTGTCCTGGCCGCCTGGAAGGTCCTGCCGGCCAGCACCTGGCAGGGCGCGCCCGCTGAGCCCGCCGTGGGGGAGAAGGCCGTGGGCGTCGGGCCCCGGCGCGCTGACCTCGACCCCGTCGGCATGCTCCTGCTGGCCGCCTCGATGCTGCTGCTCATGCTTCCCTTCGTGAGCCTGGGGACCGGGGCCGCAGGACTGGCCAGCGCTCTCGGCGCCGTGCTGTGCCTGGCGGCCTGGACCGCCTGGGAACGCTGGTACCTCGCACGCGGCAACGAGCCGATGGTGGACCTGCGCCTGTTTCACCAGCGCTCCTTCTCACTGGGGTGCCTGGTCATCTCCGGCTTCTTCTTCGGCTCCACCTCCATCTGGATCATCGTCGCCCAGTACGTCCAGCAGGGGCTGGGGCTCTCCGCGCTCACCACGGGGGTCGTGGGCCTGCCCTCGTCCCTCGTCGCTGCGGTGCTTGCCGCGGTGACGGGCCGCCACGTGCTGCGCGCCGGCCGGGCGATGGTGGTCCTCGGCATCGTCCTGGTCATCGCCGGCCTGGCCCTGACGGCGGGCGCCGTGGCGGTCCAGCTCGACGACTCGCGAGGAGTGTGGGTCCTGGCCCTGTGCCTCACCCTCGTCGGCGCCGGGCAGGCCCTCGTCGTCTCCCCGAATCAGACGCTCAGCCTCATGGACGTGCCCGTGCGGCACGCGGGCACCGCCGGAGGCGTGCTCCAGACCGGTCAGCGCCTGGGCACGGCCACGGGGGTCGCGGTCATCTCCTCCCTGGCCTTCGCCGTGGCGGCCTCGTCGGGGTGGGAGCGTGCGCTCGTCGTCAGTGTCGTGGTCATCATCGCCTCGCAGCTGGTCGCGGGGGCCGTCGCTGTGCTGGACGCCGTGGGCGCGCGGTGCGAGACCCGCGCCGGCTGACGGGCGGGCTGCCGGGCCCGGGCCCTGCTCAGCGGCCCACGCGCAGGACCCGGAAGCCCTTCGACGAGGCGTGCCTGTCCACCACCCAGCCCTGCTGCGCCAGCCACTGGGCCAGCGAGTCCGCCCCCAGGTTCCGGCCGACGACGAGCCAGGCCTCGCCCTGCGGCGACAGCAGGGGCAGCCAGGTGAGCAGCAGCTCGTGCAGGGCCTGCTTGCCCACGCGTACCGGGGGGTTGGACCAGATGAGGTCCAGGAGCCGCCCCGTGCGCCTGAGCTCGTGCGCCATCGCCCCCGCCTCTGCCACCTGCACCCGGGTGTGCCCGGCGGCAGCGGCGTTGCGGGCGGTGAGCTCCAGGGCGCGCTCGTTGACGTCCACGGCCAGCACGCTGGCCTCGGGCGAGGCGTCCGCCAGCGCGAGCGTCACCGGCCCCCAGCCGCAGCCCAGGTCCAGGAAGGTGCCCTGCGCGGGAGGTTGCGGCACGTGGTCGAGCAGCACCTGCGTGCCCTTGTCGAGCCGGTCCGCGCTGAACACGCCGGAGGCGGTGGTCACCGTGTGCTCGCGGCCGCGGATCGTGAAGACGTGGGTGCGCTCCCCGGCCTCGGTGGAGGGGACGGAGGTGAAGTAGTGCTCGCTCACGCCCTGAGCGTACCTGCGCGGGTGCGTGGCCCCGCTCGCTGACGTGGCGGCGGCCGGGCAGTAGCATCGGCACCCGCATGAAGACCACCCAGAGCCCTGACCGCCCCGCCGCCCCGGCCACCGAGCCCGCTCACGTCACCGCCGACGAGCCCCTCGCACCCACCGCCGAGGACATCGTCTCGCGGATCCTGTCGCGCCACGGCACCGCCCTGGCCTCCACCGCCGCCCAGCACGAGTACCGCGACGCCGCCGACGACGGCGCCCTCGAGCGCGAGGCCCGCGCCGGCACCCGCCGTGTCGCCTCCCTGTCCACCGAGCTCGAGGACGTCAGCGAGGTCGAGTACCGCCAGGTCCGCCTGGAGAAGGTCGTGCTCGTCGGACTCGAGCTGCCCACCGCCCACGCCTCCACCACCCTGGGCCCCGCACGTCACGGCGCCGCCCTCGAGGCCGTTGACGCCCAGGACGCGGAGACGAGCCTCGCCGAGCTCGCCGCCCTGGCCCAGACCGCCGGATCCGAGGTCCTGGACGCCCTCATCCAGAAGCGCGACCACCCTGACCCCGCCACCTACCTCGGCAGCGGCAAGGCCCAGGAGCTGGCTGAGATGGTCGCCGCCGCCGGCGCGGACACCGTCATCGTTGACGGCGAGCTCGCCCCCTCCCAGCGCCGCGCCCTCGAGGACGTCGTCAAGGTCAAGGTCGTGGACCGCACCGCCGTCATCCTCGACATCTTCGCCCAGCACGCCAAGTCCCGTGAGGGCAAGGCGCAGGTCGAGCTCGCCCAGCTCGAGTACCTGCTGCCGCGCCTGCGCGGCTGGGGCGAGTCCATGTCCCGGCAGGCCGGTGGGCGTGTCGCGGCAGGCGCCGGGATCGGCTCGCGCGGGCCCGGCGAGACGAAGATCGAGCTCGACCGCCGTCGCATCCGCGACCGCATGGCCAAGCTCCGCCGCGAGATCAAGGCGATGGCCCCCTCCCGCGAGGTCAAGCGCGGCTCACGGCGCCGCGGCCCCATCCCCTCCGTGGCCATCGCGGGCTACACCAACGCCGGCAAGTCCTCCCTCATGAACCGCCTCACCGACGCCGGCCTCATGGTCCAGGACGCCCTCTTCGCCACCCTCGACCCCACCGTGCGCCGCGCGGAGGCCGCCGACGGGCGCGTCTACACGCTCACCGACACCGTCGGCTTCGTGCGCAACCTGCCCCACGAGCTCATTGAGGCCTTCCGCTCCACCCTCGAGGAGGTCGCAGGCGCCGACGTGCTCGTCCACGTCGTTGATGCCGCCCACCCGGACCCCCTGAGCCAGATCGCGGCGGTGCGCGAGGTCCTCGGAGGCATCCCCGGCGCCCTGGACGTGCCTGAGCTCATCGTGCTCAACAAGGCGGACCTCGCCGACGCCGTCACCCTGGCGGCCCTGCGCACCCGGCTGCCCCAGGCGGTCGTCGTCTCCGCCCGCACGGGGCAGGGGGTGGAGGAGCTGCGCAGGCGCATCGAGGAGATGCTTCCGCGCCCGGACGTCGCCGTGGACGTCGTCGTGCCCTACTCACGGGGGGACCTCGTCTCACGCGTGCACGCCGACGGCCAGATCGACACGATCGAGTACGTCGCGGCCGGCACCCGCCTGCGTGCCCTGGTGGACGCGCCCCTGGCGGCTGAGCTGCGGGCCGCCGACGTGCAGCCCTCCCACGCCCGCCCGGGCGCCTGAGACCGGTGTGAGCAGCACGACCCGGACCACAGTGGGCCTGGCCGAGCAGGCGCTGGACCTGGCCGTCGCCGGCCTCGGGGGCAGCGTCCGCCAGGGCCAGCGTGAGATGGCCCGGCGGGTCGCCGCCGCCGTGGCCGGCTCGCACCACCTGCTCGTCCAGGCGGGCACCGGCACGGGAAAGTCACTGGGCTACCTCGTGCCCACGATGGTGCACGCCGTCACCTCCGGTGAGAGGGTCGTCGTGTCCACCGCCACGCTCGCCCTCCAGCGCCAGGTCCTCACCAAGGACTCGCCCCTGGCCGCCGACGCCGTCGAGCAGGCTACCGGGCGGCGCCCTGAGGTGCGCCTGCTCAAGGGGTGGCAGAACTACGTGTGCCGCCACCGGGCGGCCGGAGGCTACCCCGACGACGAGTCCGGCACGCTCTTCAGCGCCGCCCAGGCTACGACCAGCCGCGTCGGCTCGGCCTCCACCACCGGCGTGGGGGAGCAGGTCGTGCGCCTGCGCGAGTGGGCCGGGCGCACCACCACCGGTGACCGTGACGACCTCGTGCCGGGCGTGTCGGACCGTGCCTGGGCGCAGGTGTCGGTCTCCCGCGCCGAGTGCCTGGGCTCCTCCTGCCCGGTGTGGGACGAGTGCTTCCCCCAGCTGGCCCGGGCGGCCGCGGCGCAGGCCGACGTCGTCGTCACCAACCACGCGATGCTCGGCGTCGCCGCCTCCGGCAACCCCAACGTGCTGCCCGAGCACGCCGTCCTCGTCGTGGACGAGGCCCACGAGCTCGCCGACCGCGTACGCGCCCAGGGCACCGTCACCCTGTCCGCGGGAGCCGTCGCGCGGGTGGCCGCCACGGCCCGCGCACAGGCCGGGGTCCTCGTCACCGGCCTGGAGGAGGCGGGCCAGCACCTCCAGCTGGCCCTGGCCGAGCTGCCCGACGGCCGCCTCACCGAGGGCGTGCCTCCCGGGCTACGCGCCGCCCTCGTCCTGCTCGGCACCGCAGGCCAGGAGGTGCTCACCGGCGTGCGTGAGGCCGCCAAGGCCACTGGGGCCGCGGAGGCCGGGGGCCTGGCCCTGGCGAGGACGGCCGTGGCCGACATGATCGCCGCGGTCGAGCGCATCACCTCCGACTCGGTGGACACGCGCCGCGACGTCGCCTGGGTCGAGCGCCCCCGGATGGGCGCCGAGCCGCCCCGCCTGACCCTGGCGCCGGTGGACGTGGCCGGCTCGGTGGCCGGCACCTTGCTCGATGGCAGGGCCGCCGTGCTCACCTCAGCCACGTTGTCCCTGGGCGGCAGCTTCGAGCCCATGGCCCGGGCCCTCGGCCTGAACCTCGCGGACAGGCCCTGGGAGGGCCTCGACGTCGGCACACCCTTCGACTACGCCCGCCAGGGCATTGTCTACACACCCACCCACCTGCCCCGGCCGGGCAACGGCATCAGCGAGGCCGCCCTCGACGAGGTCCTGGCCCTGACCGAGGCCAGCCGCGGCGGCATGCTCGGTCTGTTCTCCTCGCGCCGCGCCGCTGACGAGGCGGCCGCGCTCCTGCGCCGGGCCACGGACCTGACCGTCTACGCCCAGGGCGACGACCAGCTGCCCACCCTCGTGGAGGCCTTCGCCGCCCAGGAAGACTCCTGCCTCGTGGGCACGCTGTCGCTGTGGCAGGGCGTGGACGTGCCCGGGCGCACCTGCCGGCTCGTCATCATCGACCGCATCCCCTTCCCGAGGCCCGACGACCCCGTGGCCCAGGCACGCTCCGAGGCGGTCGAGGCCGCTGGGGGCAACGGCTTCATGAGCGTGTCCGCCACCCACGCCGCCCTCCTGCTGGCCCAGGGCGCCGGGCGCCTCGTGCGCCGCAGCGAGGACCGCGGCGTCGTGGCCGTGCTCGACCCGAGGCTGCGCACGGCCAGGTACGGCACCTTCCTGGCCCGCTCGATGCCACCGTTGTGGCCGACACGTGAGCGCGAGGTCGTGCTCGGGGCGCTCGCGCGGCTGGCCGGGCAGTCCTAAGTGTGAGCACTGTCATGACCGGGCCTGTCACAAGCGGGCGGGGAGGGTAGCCTGGACGTGGAGGCCAACGCCTGCCGTTCCACACGACCCCGGAGGAAGAACGCCGTGTCCGAAGCCACCATCACCAACTCTGCCCAGGGCTCCTACCCGACCAGCGGGGGCGGGCGCCCCTCGAAGGTCGCCATCATCGGTGCCGGCGCCGTCGGCTCCACCCTCGCCTACGCCTGTGTCACCAAGGGCGTCGCCCGTGAGATCGTCCTGCAGGACATCGCCAAGGAGAAGGTCGAGGCCGAGGCCCTCGACATCGCACAGGGCATCCAGTTCACCTCAGCCGGATCCGTCTCGGGCTCCGACGACCCCGAGATCTGCCGCGACGCGGACATCATCGCCGTGACCGCCGGGGCCAAGCAGAAGCCCGGCCAGTCCCGCCTCGAGCTTGCCGGCGCGACCGTGGGCATCATGGAGAAGATCCTGCCGAGGCTCGTCGAGGTCGCCCCCCACGCGATCTTCGTGCTCGTGGCCAACCCGGTGGACGTCGTCACCTACTGCGCGAAGAAGATCACCGGCCTGCCCGCCAACCAGATCTTCGGCTCCGGCACCGTCCTGGACACGGCCCGCATGCGCTACCTCGTCTCCCTCGAGACCGGCACCGCCACCCAGAACATCCATGGCTACATCGCCGGTGAGCACGGCGACTCCGAGGTCCCGCTGTGGTCCTCCACCCAGATCGGCGGTGTGCCCATCACGCAGTGGGGCAAGACGCTCGACGGCGGGTACTTCGACCAGGACAAGCGCGACCGCATCGCACACGACGTCGTGCAGTCCGCTTACCGGATCATCAACGGCAAGGGGGCGACGAACTACGCCGTCGGCCTGGCCGTCTCGCGCATCATCGGCGCCGTCCTCAACGACGAGCAGAGGGTGCTGACGGTCTCGCCGCTGCTCGACAACTGGCACGGGATCTCCGACGTGTGCATGGCGGTTCCCACCATCGTCGGGCGCGAGGGCGCCGGACGGCGCCTGGAGCTGCCTCTGACGCTGGACGAGCGTGACGCGCTCACCGCCTCGGCGACCCGTCTGCGTGACGTCGCCCGCGGCCTGGGCTACTGACCGCGTTCCTACCTGCGACGGCGTGGGGGGGGGGCCCTCTTTCAGAGGAAGGGGGCACAACCCCAGCCCGGTCGCGAGCACCCCTTCTTTTCTTTTCTGGTTCGTTTTTTTCTTTTCCTTCTCCTGCTATGTCCCCCCCCCCCACGCCGTCGGCGCGTCTGGGCATCCCCGCGAGTGGCGCAGCCGGGCCGCTGTCAGGCGTTCGAGGGGGTGCTAGAGCGCGCGCAGGACCGTGACGACCTTGCCCATGATGGTGGCGTGGTCACCGGGGATTGGCGCGTAGTCGGGGTTGCGGGGCAGGAGCCACTGGTGCCCGTCGCGGCGGGAGAGGACCTTAACGGTGGCGGAGGCTCCGTCAACGTCCTCGACCATCGCGGCGACGATCTCACCGTTGGCGGCGTCCGCCTGGGCCCGCACCACCACCCAGTCGCCGTCGCAGATGGCGGCATCGATCATGGAGTCGCCGCTCACCTGGAGCATGAAGAGCTCGCCGTCGCCGGTCAGGCGCCGGGGCAGGGCCATGACGTCCTCGACCTCCTGCTCCGCGAGGATCGGGGAGCCCGCCGCGATACGGCCGACCAGGGGCACAGCGACCGCCTCGCCCTCGCCGACCCCGGGCAGCACCGGCAGCGCGGCGTCCTCGTGCCGTGCCTGGCCAAGGCGGGAGGCGAGGCCGGTGACGGCAGCGCCGGGGGTGGCGGAGACGTGCTCAGGGGCGGCAGCGGGCTCGGGGGCGTCAGCCTCCGGCTCCGCGGGGACGATGACCTCCAGTGCGCGCGGCAGCCGAGGGTTGCGCCGCACGAGACCGAGCCTGACGAGCTTGTCGAGCTGGTGCTTGACGGAGGAGGGGCTGGTCAGGCCCACCTGGGCACCGATCTCGCGCATGGAGGGCGGGTAGCCGTGGGTGGTGACCGCTGCGCGCACGGCCTCGTAGACGGCGCGGGCGCGCGGGTCCAGGCAGTGCAGTGCCTCGCGCACGGGGTCGTCCTGAGCGTCGTGCCTGCTGCTGGTGCTCATGCCTGTCCTCCTGTGGGGGCGTCGTGGGCCGCCTCATGGCACCTGCCACGGCACCGGGCGCGCCCCGGCGTCTCGGACCGGGATTCGTGTCAGTGCTGTGCGGTGACCTTGACGTGCCAAGCCTACGGGGCCAGCGCCATGCGTTCAAACATGTGTTCGACGTGATGCTGGACGTGTCGCCCGTGGGTCGCTATCGTGTCGAACAGGTGTTCGTCGAACACGTGTTCCAGGAGGATCTCATGAGCGCTCTCGCTGTCCCGCCCTCGCCCCGTCTGCGTGCTGTCCCGGCCGCCCGCGCGCAGCAGGCCGTGGTGGTGCGCCTCACGGCCCGGACGGGCGGCGGCTCCAACGGCCAGCAGCCCGCAGCCCCGCAGGGCCCTGGGACGCCGGCCCCCCAAGTGGTGGGGGGGGGAGGCCCGGGGGGGGGGGAGAGGAGGGGGAACCTGCGCCTGGTCACGCAGGACGTCCCCGGCGCAGGAGCCCCCGAGAGAGGCCTGCCTGCCCGCAGCCTGTCCCTCGAGCTCACCCGGCGTCCGGTGGCCGTGCGTCGTGCGTCGGGCCCCCGGGCGGACAGCGGCCTGCGCTCGGAGCTCAGCCCCCGGGCGGACAGCGGCCTGCGCGCGGAGGACCTGGCTCCCACCCACCCCGCCGTGCGGGCGGCGCGTGCCCGCCGCGCGCAGGCCGCCGCCTCCCGGCACGCCCGCTCGGAGGACTCGCGCACCCCGCTCGCCCGTCGGCAGCAGAGGCCACGTCCCGCGCTCTCGCAGGTGCCCGCACCGCTGCGTCGTCTTGCTGTGGCGGCCGCCGGCGTGCTCGTCGTCGTCCTGCTCGCCGCGGGTGCGATCGTCGCCTCGGCTTTCGCCGCTCCAGAGCCCACGGTGGTGGCCACCGTCCTGCCCGGGCAGTCCATCTGGGACATCGCCGTGGCCACGGGCTCGTCCAATGTCGCCGACGCGGCCGCCCGGATCGTCGAGCTCAACAACCTCACCAGCTCGACCCTCCAGGCCGGTCAGACGCTCATTGTCCCCGTCGGCTGACGCCCGGCCGCCCGCCGTCGCGCCCGGCCGTCGCGGCCCTGGGCCGGCGGGCGGGCCCACCGCGCCCGAGGGCGGCGAGGGCGCCACCGGCACTGTCCTTGGTGCCCGGTGGTCCCCTGTCCGCCGCCCCTGCCGCGTCTGCGCGCGTCATGCCGTGCCTGAGGGCCCCGGGGCCCGGTCTGAGACGGCTTGCCACTGGCTCATGCGGGGTCCTACTCTCCGAGGCACTGCACCTGCGATGATCCGGAGGCCCCGCGTGCACTGCCCGTTCTGCCGCAATGACGGTTCGCGCGTCGTGGACTCGCGCACCTCCGAGGACGGGCTGTCCATCCGTCGGCGCCGCGAGTGCCTCCAGTGCGGCCGCCGCTTCACCACGACGGAGACCGCCTCGTTGTCGGTGCGCAAGCGCTCGGGCGCCATCGAGCCCTTCTCGCGCGCCAAGGTCGTCGTCGGCGTGCGACGCGCCTGCCAGGGGCGTCCCGTCTCCGACGACGACCTGGCTCTGCTCGCGCACAAGGTCGAGGAGGCGGTGCGCGCCACCGGCCAGGCCATCGTGGACTCCCACGAGGTCGGCCTGGCGATCCTCGGCCCCCTCAGCGAGCTCGACGAGATCGCCTACCTGCGCTTCGCCTCCGTCTACTCCGGCTTCAACACCCTTGAGGACTTCGACAAGGCCATCGCTGAGCTGCGCGAGCGCAGCGCCCGGCGGGCGCAGGACCGCGAGGGCTGAGCGCCCGTCCGTGCGGTGCGTGCTGCCCGCACGGCGGTGCCGCGCGGGCCGGTCACCGGGAGTCGATGGCGGTCACGAGGGTGTCCACCAGGCCCGGCCACGTCCACCGCTCCTCCATCAGCTGTCGGCCGGCGCGCCCCATGCGCTCGCGCAGGGAGGCGTCCGAGAGCTGGGTGACCAGGGCGTCCACAAGGGCGTCCTGGTCCCGGCCATCGACGACGTTGCCGGTGACCCCCTCGACCACCGTCTCCGGCGCCCCGCCCGAGGTGCCGGCGATGACCGGCAGCCCGCAGGCGGAGGCCTCGAGGAAGACGATGCCCAGGCCCTCGACGTCGAGCCCGCCTCCGCGGGTGCGGCAGGGCATCGCGAAGACGTCCCCCATCGCCACGTGACCGGGCAGTTCCTCGGCCGCCACCGCACCGGTGAGGATGATGGAGCCGCGCACGGGGGAGTCCCGTTTGAGCAGCGCCAGCCGCTTGGCGTACGAGCCCCAGCCGACGATGACGAGCTGGGCGTCGGGTACCTGCTCGATCACCCTCGGCCAGGCCTCGATGAGCGAGTCCTGGCCCTTGCGGGGCACGAGCCGTGAGACGCACACGACCGTTGGCGACTGTCCCAGGTGGTAGCGCTCGCGCAGCGTCCGCCGCGCGTGCGGGTCGGGGTGGAACCTCTCGACGTCGATACCGCTGGGCAGGCGCAGCACCTGCTGGTCCGGCGCCATGAAGGGGCGCAGGCGGCCCAGGGTGTAGTCGGAGATATAGGACACGACGTCGGCCTCGCGGAAGACCCTCTTGAGCGCCTGGCGTGAGCCGGGCAGCATCGACCAGCCGACCTCGTGGCCGTGGGTGGTCGCGATGACCCGGGTCGCGCCGGCCCGGTGGGCGGCGCCACCCAGCAGCCCCAGGGGCGCGGCAGCGCCGAACCAGACCGTCTCGATGCGCTCGTCGCGGACCAGCTGCGTCATGCGCCTGCGCACGTCGGGCGTGGGCAGCAGCACCCGCGTGGGTGCGCGGTGCACGGCGAAGGGCAGGCCGGCGTCGTGCACCGCGGCCGCCTGGGGGCCCTGCGCAGGCATGGAGGTCAGGACGACGAGGTCCTCGGCGGGCAGCCGCCGCGTGTAGTCGTCCAGGTAGGACTGGATGCCGCCCACGACGGGCGGGAAGTCGTTGGTGACGAGCAGGGTGCGGCGCATGTGCCGGAGTCTAGGGACGCGGGCGCGCAGGAGGCAGAGCCTCGCCGTGGCAAGGCGGCCCTGCCGTGGGCGCGGTGGCGCCGCGAGGGCTCAGTCCTCCTCGCTGGAGCGCAGGACCTCCGACAGGCGCCTGGCGGCGGCCATGACGACCGGGCCGTGGGTGCGGCCCGGTTGGCGGCCCATGCGGTCGATCGGCCCGGAGATGGAGATCGCGGCAATGACCTTGCCCCCGGCGCCGCGCACGGGCGCTGAGACGGAAGCGACGCCGGGCTCGCGCTCGCCCACGGACTGGGCCCAGCCGCGGCGGCGCACCGCCGAGAGCATGGTGGCGTTGAAGCGGGCGCCCGCCAGGCCCCGGTGGAGGCGGTCTGGCTCCTCCCAGGCGAGGAGCACCTGGGCGCCGGAGCCGCCGAGCATCGACATGGTGGCGCCCACGGGGATGGAGTCGCGCAGGCCGATGGGGCGCTCGGCGTTGGCGACGCACACGCGCACGTCGCCCTGGCGGCGGTAGAGCTGGGCGGACTCGTGGGTCTTGTCGCGCAGGGCGACGAGCACGGGGCCCGCGGCGGCGAGCAGGTGGTCCTCCCCGGCGGCAGCGGCGAGCTCGTTGAGGCGGGGCCCCAGGACGAAGCGGCCCTGGGAGTCGCGCGAGACGAGACGGTGGTACTCCAGGGCGACGGCGATGCGGTGGGCTGTGGGGCGTGCGAGGTGGGTGGAGGAGACCAGCTGGGCGAGCGTGGCCGGTCCTGCCTCGAGTGCGCTCATGACGAGAGCGGCCTTGTCGATGACGCCGACCCCGCTGCTCTCGCTCTCATGTGATGCGTCCATAATCTGATACTGCCATCCCAAGGGGTGAGACCTCAAGTACCGTCGGTCGTGTTTTCCGACATCCGTTCGTCTCAGGAGGCATCACGCGATGGGAATGACCCTCGCCGAGAAGGTGTGGCGGGACCACGTCGTGTCCGCCGGCATTGACGGCGCCCCGGACCTGCTCTACATCGACCTCCACCTCGTTCACGAGGTCACCAGCCCCCAGGCCTTCGAGGGCCTGCGCCTGGCGGGCCGGCAGGTCCGCCGCCCCGACCTCACCCTCGCCACCGAGGACCACAACACCCCCACGCTGGACATCGATCGTCCCATCGCCGACCTCACCAGCCGCACCCAGATCGAGACGCTGCGCGCCAACTGCGCCGAGTTCGGTGTGCGCCTGCACTCCCTGGGCGACGCCGACCAGGGCATCGTCCACCAGGTCGGCCCCCAGCTCGGCCTTACCCAGCCGGGCATGACCGTCGTGTGCGGCGACTCCCACACCTCCACCCACGGAGCCTTCGGCGCCCTCGCCTTCGGCATCGGCACCAGCCAGGTAGAGCACGTCCTGGCCACCCAGACCCTCCAGATGGCGCCCTTCAAGACCATGAGCGTGCGCATCGACGGTGAGCTGCCCGCTGGCAGCGGCGCCAAGGACATCATCCTGGCCATCATCGCCAAGATCGGCACCAACGGCGGCCAGGGTCACGTCATCGAGTACCGCGGCAGGGCCATCGAGCAGCTGTCGATGGAGGCCCGCATGACAATCTGCAACATGAGCATCGAGGGCGGTGCCCGCGCGGGCATGATCGCCCCGGACGAGACGACCTTCGCCTACCTCAAGGGCCGCCCCCACGCCCCCGAGGGCGAGGACTGGGACGCCGCCGTCGCCTACTGGCGCAGTCTGCGCACCGACGACGACGCCGTCTTCGACACCGAGGTCGTCCTCGAGGCCAAGGACATCGAGCCCTTCGTCACCTGGGGCACCAACCCCGGCCAGGGCCTGCCCATCTCCGCCACCGTGCCCGACCCCGAGCAGATCGCCGACGCCACCGAGCGCCGTGCCGCCGAGCGCGCCCTGGAGTACATGGACCTGGCTCCTGGCACGCCCCTGCGCGACATCCACGTCGACACCGTCTTCCTCGGCTCGTGCACCAACGGGCGGATCGAGGACCTGCGCGCCGCCGCCGAGGTCCTGCGCGGACGCACCAAGGCCGAGGGCGTGCGCATGCTCGTCGTGCCCGCCTCCGCCCGCGTGCGCCTGCAGGCCGAGGCCGAGGGACTGGACCGGGTCTTCAAGGACTTCGGCGCCGAGTGGCGCAACGCCGGGTGCTCCATGTGCCTGGGTATGAACCCGGACCAGCTCCAGCCCGGAGAGCGCTCCGCCTCCACCTCGAACCGCAACTTCGAGGGACGTCAGGGCAAGGGAGGACGCACCCACCTCGTCTCGCCCGTCGTCGCCGCGGCCACCGCCGTGCGCGGCACCCTGTCCACCCCCGCGGACCTGCCGGCCCTCGAGCCTGTCGCCTGAGCCGGACAAAGGAGACCCCCATGGACAAGTTCATCCGCCACACCGGCATCGGCGCCCCCCTGCGGCGCAGCGCCGTGGACACCGACCAGATCATCCCCGCCGTCTACCTCAAGCGCATCACCCGCACCGGCTTCGACGACGCCCTCTTCGCCGGCTGGCGCGCCAGCGAGGCTGACTTCGTCCTCAACCAGGAGGCCTACAAGCGTGCCTCCGTGCTCGTCGCCGGCCCCGACTTCGGCACCGGCTCCTCACGCGAGCACGCCGTGTGGGCCCTGAAGGACTACGGCTTCAAGGTGGTCCTCGCGCCGCGCTTCGCCGACATCTTCCGCGGCAACTCAGGCAAGCAGGGTCTGGTGACCGGCGTCATCAGCCAGGAGGACACCGAGCAGCTGTGGAAGATCCTCGAGGCCGATCCCGGCAGCGAGATCACGGTGGACCTCGAGCAGCGCACTGTCGAGGCCGGCTCCTTCCGCACGACCTTCCAGATCGACGACTACGTGCGCTGGTGCCTCATGGAGGGTCTCGACGACATCTCCCTGACCCTGACGCACGAGGACGAGATCGCCACCTTCGAGGCCGCGCGCCCCGCCTACAAGCCCCGCACCCTGCCGGCGCGCACGCTGCCCAAGGAGGAGGTCGTGCCCGCCCGCAGCGCGGACATGCCCGTCGCCCTGGGCTACCCCTTCATCCGCCCCGCGCAGGCATGACGGCCGTCGGCCACGGCCCCAGGCCGTGGCCGACGGTGAGACGCGCGCCGCACCCGGGCAGTCGGCGAGCGCCCGTCGTCGTCGGAACGCTCGCCTATGCTGGGACAACCCCTCCGACGTGGTCAGAGCCACTGCCCCGGCGGGGAACACCTCAGGGGCGGCACCTGTTGCCGCCTTGTCAGGACCGGGCACGAGCGAGCCCGGGAGCGTCGTGACCCACGGAGGACTCGTATGGTCGATGGACTGCTGCAGGTCGAGGGCGGTCGTCCGCTCACCGGTGAGATCACCGTGCGTGGGGCCAAGAACCTCGTGCCCAAGGCGATGGTGGCCGCGCTGCTGGGCACCACGGCCTCCGTCCTGCGCAACGTGCCGGGCATCCGGGACGTCGAGGTCGTCTCAGGGCTGCTGCGCCTGCACGGCGTCGCCATCGAGTACGACGAGCAGGAGGGCGTCCTGGGGCTCGACCCCTCCCGGGTCGAGAGCGCCCACGTGGCCGACATCGACGCCCACGCCGGCTCCTCACGCATCCCGATCCTCTTCTGCGGACCCCTCCTGCACCGCCTGGGCGAGGCCTTCATCCCGGACCTCGGTGGCTGCCGCATCGGCGACCGCCCCATTGACTTCCACCTCGACATCCTGCGCACCTTCGGGGCCACGGTGGACAAGCAGTCCCAAGGCATCCGCCTCACCGCGCCCTCGGGCCTGCACGGCGCCGTCATCGAGCTGCCCTACCCGAGCGTCGGCGCCACCGAGCAGACCCTGCTCACCGCCGTGCGCGCCCGGGGCCTGACCGAGCTGCGCGGCGCCGCCGTGGAGCCGGAGATCATGGACCTCGTTGACGTCCTGCAGAAGATGGGCGCCATCATCAGCGTGGACACCGACCGCACCATCCACATCGAGGGTGTGGACGAGCTCGTCGGATACCACCACGTCGCCCTGCCCGACCGCATCGAGACCGCCTCCTGGGCCTCGGCCGCGCTGGCCACTGGCGGCAACGTGCTCGTGCGCGGCGCCCACCAGAGCGACATGACGACCTTCCTCAACGTCTTCCGCAAGGTCGGCGGGGCCTTCGACGTGCGCGAGGACGGCATCCGCTTCTGGCACCCGGGAGGCGACCTCAAGTCCCTCGTCGTCGAGACCAACGTCCACCCCGGCTTCATGACCGACTGGCAGCAGCCCCTCGTCGTCGCCCTCACCCAGGCCCAGGGCCTGTCCATCGTCCACGAGACCGTCTACGAGAACCGCTTCGGCTTCACCCACGCGCTGTGCCAGATGGGCGCCCAGATCCAGGTCTACCGCGAGTGCCTGGGCGGTGCCTCCTGCCGCTTCGGCCAGCGCAACTTCTACCACTCCGCCGTCATCTCCGGGCCCACGCCCCTGCACGGCGCCGACATCGAGGTCCCTGACCTGCGCGGCGGCTTCTCCCACCTCATCGCGGCGCTGGCGGCCGAGGGCACCAGCCGGGTCGAGGGCATCAACCTCATCGACCGCGGCTACGAGTCCTTCATGAGCAAGCTCAAGGCTCTCGACGCCGACGTCACCCGCCTGGCCTGAGGCCGCCGTCCTCACAGGTGCCGGGCGCCGACGCGGCGGGCGGCCGGAGGATAGAGTCGCCCTGTGAGCACGCGCCCCATGTCTGCCTTCTACCGCTTCGCCTCGCGCGGTGTCATCATCCCCTTCCTCAAGGCCGTCTCCCGCCAGAAGGTGGAGGGCCTGGAGAACATCCCGCCCGACGGGGGCTTCATCGCCGTGGCCAACCACCTGTCCGACCTCGACTCGCTCACGGCGATGCGGGCGCTCGTCGATGCCGACGTCCCGGCCTACTCCCTGGCCAAGTCCACGCTCTTCGAGGTCCCTGTCCTCGGCCACGTCTTCAAGGCCGGCGGCCAGATCCCCGTCTACCGCGGCACCGACAAGGCCGGCAACGCCCTTATCGAGGCCGAGCGGCGCCTGCGCGGGGGAGACGTCATCATGATCTTCCCCGAGGGCACCTTGTCCCGTGACCCGCTGCAGTGGCCCATGACCGGCAAGACCGGAGCCGCCCGGCTGGCCATGTCCACCGGCGTGCCGGTCCTGCCGATGGGGCAGTGGGGAGCCCACGAGATCCTCGACTCCTTCGGCGGCGGCTTCCACCCGCTGCCGCGCAAGGAGGTCCGGGTGCTCATCGGCAAGCCCTTCACCCTCACCGACCGCTTCGGCACCGACCCCCAGGACCGTGAGCAGGTCGTCGCCGCCACCGCCGAGATCATGGCCCGCATCACCGGCCTGGTCGAGGTCCTGCGCGGGCAGAAGGCCCCGCGGCCCTACGACCTGCACTACGACGGCGACCCCGGCAAGGAGCCCGGCGGCCGCGACCTGCTCGGCACCCGGCGCCCCGACCCCCAGCCCGGGGCCGGGCACAGCGGGGCCGAGGGTGCGCCCCCCGCCGAGGACGCCTCGTGACCTGCACGACGCCGGGCCCTTTCGCGCGTGCGGCCGTCGTCGGCTCCGGCGCCTGGGGCACGGCCTTCGCCGCCCTGCTCGCCCAGGCCGGCACGCCGACGACCGTGTGGGCCCGCCGCCCTGAGGTGGCCGCCGAGATCGCCGCCGGCCGCAACGAGCGCTACCTGCCCGGCGTCGTCCTGCCGGGCCTGCTCGGCGCGACGGCGGACCTGGCCCAGGCCGTTGACGGCGCCGGGCTCGTCGTCGTCGCCGTGCCCTCGCAGAGCGCCCGCCAGGTCCTCGCCCCCCTCCAGGGGCGCCTGGCCGACGGTGCCGCCGCCGTGTCCCTCATGAAGGGCATCGAGCTGGGCACGGGCCTGCGCATGAGCGAGGTCCTCGGCCAGGCCCTGGGCCTGGGGACGGAGCACCTCGCCGTCGTCTCAGGGCCCAACCTCGCCGACGAGATCGCTGCCGGCCAGCCGGCGGCCACGGTCGTCGCAGCCCAGGACGAGGCCCTGGCGGCGGCGGTGGCCGCCTCCTGCGCCACGAGCACCTTCCGCCCGTACACCAACACCGACGTGCTGGGCGTGGAGCTGTGCGGGGCCGTCAAGAACGTCATCGCGCTCGCCGTCGGCATCGCTGCCGGGCGCGGCCTGGGCGACAACTCCAAGGCCGCGCTCATCACCCGGGGCCTGGTGGAGATCACCCGCCTGGGGCTGGCGCTGGGCGCGCGTCCGGAGACCTTCTCCGGACTGGCCGGGATGGGCGACCTCGTCGCCACCTGCTCCTCACCCCTGAGCCGCAACCAGTCCTTCGGCCGGCACCTGGGCGAGGGCATGACGGCCGAGCAGGCCTCCGCGGCCTCACGCGGGGTGGCCGAGGGCGCCCGCTCGGCGCGCGCCGTGCTCGACCTGGCCGCCTCCCACGGGGTCGAGATGCCTATCACCGCGGGCGTCGTCGCCGTCGTCGAGGGCCGTGCCACCGCCGAGGAGGTCACGGACGCCCTGCTCACCCGGCCGCGCAAGGCCGAGGGCGTCAACGCCGCCCCGATGCCCTGAGGCGACGGCGGGCCGGGCGGCGCCGGCTGGGCGGCCGCGGAGCCGCCCACGGGCCTCAGGGACGGCGCACGTCGACGACCAGGCGCGTGGGCCCGGTGAGCGTGAGGACCCGGTAGTCCTGCGTCTGGGTGCCCAGGGTGAGCTGGAACTGGTCCTCGAAGGTCAGCTGGAGGTCCGCCTCGATGAGGCCCGTCCCGCCGGGAACGCTCTCGCGCCGGCCCGAGTCCAGGGCTGCGGGCACGTCCTCCACCAGCGCCATCGTGGCTCCCGTGCCGTAGACGACGAGGGTGTGCGAGCCCGCCACGTCGATGGGCTCACCCTTGCCCTGGCTGTGAGCCTCCTCGACCCACCTGGCGTTCCACCCCGGCGCACCCGTGCCGGTGAGCTCGACGACGACGCGGTCGTAGCCCTCCTCGGGGTGCGCCCCCACCCGGAACCCGGTGACGACGAGCGCCGAGCCCGGCGCGGGCGCGGCGAGTGAGTCCCCCGTGGTCCACCGCGGCTCCTCGGCCGTGGCGGCGGGGGCGGCGGGCAGCGGCGAGGACCCGGCGGAGGTGGACGGCGACGCGGCGCCTGCGGAGGCGCTGGGCGCGGGAGCCGAGGCTACCGGGTCATGCGGGGAGGGCCCTGCGCAGGCCACGAGCGGGCCCGCACCCGTGAGGGCGAGGGCGGCCAGCGCGGTGCGGCGCGGCACGTGAGCGCCCAGGGGGTGGGCGGGCAGCGCGGTGCGGCGTGTGACGGGCACGGCTCCTCCTGGTGCGTCCTGCGGGCGGGGCGCCCCGTGGCCCACCGCGAGACGGGGCCGGGGACACGGCACCAGGGTACGTGCCGAGCCGGTGGGAGGAGGCGGTAGCGTTGCCGCCATGCCGCACACCCTCGAGCCCGCTCCCAGCGCACCCACCACCGCGACGGGCAGGCGCCGCGTCGCCGTCGTCTTCGGCGGCCGCAGCGGCGAGCACGCGATCTCCTGCGCCACCGCCGCAGGCGTCCTGGAGGCCATCGACCGTGAGCGCTACGAGGTCCTGCCCGTGGGTATCACGACCGACGGCCAGTGGCTCCTCGTCGATGACGACCCCGCACCCCTCGGCCTCAGCGGTCCTGAGCCCGTCGAGATCACGGCCGACGGCCTGGGCCGCGGCGAGCTCTCCCTCAGGCTCGGTGGCGCGGCGATGACCAGCCTCACGGCGCTGAAGGCCAGCGGCCCGCAGGTCCTGGGGGAGGTGGACGTCGTCCTGCCGCTCCTGCACGGCCCCTACGGTGAGGACGGCACCATCCAGGGCATGCTCGAGATGATGGGCGTGCCCTACGTCGGCTGTGGCGTCCTGGCCAGCGCTGCGGGCATGGACAAGCAGGTCACCAAGGTCCTGCTGGGAGCCGCGGGCATCCGCACCGCCTCCCACGTCCTCGTCGGCCGCCACGAGTGGGTGCGCGACCGGGCCGGCGTCCTGGCGGCCTGTGAGGAGCTGAGCTACCCGCTGTTCGTCAAGCCTGCCCGCGCCGGCTCCTCGCTGGGCATCAGCAGGGTCGAGCGCCCCGAGGACCTCGAGGCCGCCATCGAGGCTGCCCGCGCCGTCGACCCGAAGGTCCTCGTCGAGTCCGGCGTCCTGGGCCGCGAGGTCGAGGTGGCCGTCCTCGGCGGGCACGGCGACGACGCCCCCCGCGTGGCCGAGCCCGGTGAGATCGTCATGGACGCCTCCCACGGCGCCGGCGAGTTCTACGACTACGAGACCAAGTACCTGGCTCACGACGCCGTCCAGATGGTCTGCCCCGCCCGCATCACCCCGGACGAGCGCGAGCGCCTCATGAGCACCGCCGCCCGTGCCTTCGAGGCTATCGGTGGGGAGGGCCTGAGCCGGGTTGACTTCTTCCTCACCGCCGACGGCGAGGTGGTGGTCAACGAGGTCAACACCATGCCTGGCTTCACCCCCTTCTCCATGTACCCGTACATGTGGCAGGTCTCCGGCCTGGGCTACACGGACCTCGTCACCGAGCTCATCGAGCTGGCCCTCGAACGCCCGCTGAGCGTCAACCGCTGAGGTCCTGGTGGGCACCGGCACCCCGACGGCGCTGCCCGGCCCCCTCGTGGGCGACGTCGACGAGTCCCAGCTGCTCGCCGCTCTCACCCCGCTGCTGCCTGCGAGCCCGTACCAGCTGGTCGGCAACGGCGACGACGGTGCGGTCCTGGCGGCCCCGGACGGCCGCTACGTCGTGTCCACCGACGTGCTCGTCGAGGGCCGTCACTTCCGCACCGACTGGTCCACGCCCGAGCAGGTGGGTCGGCGCGCCGCCGTGCAGAACCTCGCCGACGTCATGGGCATGGGCGCCCGGCCCACCGCCCTGGTCGTCTCACTCGTCCTGCCTGCCACGACGCCACTGTCCTGGGTGCAGGGCCTGGCCCGGGGCCTGGGCCGGGCCTGCCGCCGGGCGGGGGCCGGCGTCGTCGGCGGGGACCTCAGCTCCGGGGACGCGGTCGTCATCGCCGTGACCGTGCACGGGGACCTTGAGGGGCGCGCGCCCGTGCTGCGCTCGGGGGCGCGCCCCGGCGACCTCCTGGTCCACGCCGGGGACATCGGGACCTCCCGGGCCGGTCTGGCCCTGCTCAGCTCCAGTACCGTCCCGCAGCCCCTGCCCGCCGACGGCGCAGCGCGCCACTGCGTCGAGCGCTTCCTGTCCCCGGAGCCTCCGCTGGACGCCGGCCCGGCACTGGCTGCTGCCGGGGCGAGCGCCATGATGGACGTCTCAGACTCGCTGGTGCGCGACTGCGGGCGGGTGGCGGCCGCCTCCGGGGTGGTCATCGACCTGGACGAGCCGGCGCAGGGCGGTGCGCGCAGCCGGCTGGCGGCGGCCCTCGCCGCGCTGGAGCCCGTGGCCGCCCTGGCGGGCGAGGCGGACCCGGCCGCGGCGGCGCGCTCCTGGGTGCTCACCGGGGGAGAGGACCACGGCCTGCTCGCCACCGTCGCGCCCGGCACCGGCCTGCCGGAGGGCGTGAGCGTCATCGGGCGCGTGCGCCCCCTCGGCGAGGGCCCGCTTGCGGCCCCGGGCGTGCTCGTGGGCTCGCGCCCCTGGGCAGGGCCCCTCGGATGGGACCACTTCGGGGCCTGAGGGCAGTGCCGCGGGGCCTGAGGGGCGGGCGGATGACAAGGAAGGCCGTCACCCCAGGGGGTGACGGCCTCCAGCAGCCGGGACCGGCGGGTGCGCTCAGATGTTGCGCGTCACCTTGCCGGCCTTGAGGCAGGACGTGCACACGTTGAGGCGCTTGGGAGCACCGTTCACGAGAGCACGCACACGCTGGATGTTCGGGTTCCACCGGCGGTTGGTCCGCACGTGGGAGTGCGAGACGCTCTTGCCGAAGATGGGGCCCTTGCCGCAGACGTCGCACACAGCAGCCACGGTCTCACTCCTGAATCTTCATTGCTTGAGCGCTCGAGCCGAACGGCCCGGCGCTAGGTCCACCGCCCGGGGAACAGGTCCCTCGGACAACCCGGTCACTGTATCTGACGCCCCAGGCCGTCCCCAAGCCGGACCCGCGTGGGGTGAGGCACACCCTGCGGCCCCCGAGGTCCGAGCGCACCCACCCGGGGCGGGTAGCCTGGGCAGGACAGGCCGCGCTCCTCGCGCGCCCCGCCCCAGGAGGACATGACGGTGACAGGCACGCGCACGACCCCACCCGTGCTCGACGCGCGCACGATCCGCTCCTGGATGAGCCTGGCGGTGCGCACCGCCACCCTCACCCGCGAGCTCGTGGACACCTTCAACGTCTTCCCCGTCCCCGACGCCGACACCGGCACCAACGTCCTGCTCACCCTCACCTCGGCCGCCGAGGCCCTCGAGCGCCTGCCCCGGGCCGCCGACACCGCCCAGGCCACCCGCACGGTCGCGGACGGCGCCGTGAGAGGTGCCCGCGGCAACTCCGGCCTGCTCGTCTCCCAGGCCCTGGCCGCCCTCGCCGACGTCGCCGCCGACGCCCCCGGCGGGCTGCGCCCCGTCGAGCTCGTCCACGCCTACGAGGCCATCGCCTCCTCCACCTGGGAGGCCGTCTCCCGTCCCGTCACCGGCACCCTGCTCACCGTCGCCGCCGACGCCGCCTCCGCGGCCCGCGCCGTCCTGGGCGAGCACCGCCCACTGACCCCGCCCACCGTCGGCGAGATTGCCGGGGCGGCAGCGCTCAGCGCCCAGGAGAGCGTCGTCGAGACCGCCGGGACGGGCCACGGCCCCGTCGATGCCGGCGGCGCCGCGCTCATGCTCATGCTCACCGCCCTGTGCGACGTCCTGTCCCTCCCGGCCGCCAGGCCCGGCGAGGAGGCTGCCGGTGTGGCGCCTAACGGTCCGCTGACCTCCGTCGCCGTCCAGATGCTCACCGACCTGGCCGCCTCCAGCGTCTCCCACGGCGCCCTGGCCCAGGGCGGCCCCGACTCCTCCACCGGGGAGTTCGAGGTCATGTACCTGCTCGAGGCCACCGCCGCCCAGGCGGCCGAGCTGCGCCACCAGCTCGAGCGCGTGGGAGACAGCGTCGGCGTCGTCGGGACCCCGGACGCCCTGGGCGTGGGCCTCTACCAGGTCCATGTCCACACCGACACCCCACGTGCCGCTCTGCCCCGCGCCGGGCGCTGCCGCCAGGTCTGCATCCACCACCTGCACCCCACCGCCCTCGCCCTGAGCGAGCCCCTGGAGGCCGGTGATCCCCCGCTGCCCTACACCTCCGCCCAGGCGGCCGCCGGGCACGTCGTCTCCTTCGAGCGGCTGGCCGCCCGCCGCGGGCGGCGCCTGGTCGGCGCCACACCGCAGGACCTGGGTCGCAGCCCCTGGGAGCCCGACCGGGCCCGCCGGGTGGGCGTCATCGCCTGCACCCGGGCCCCAGGGCTCATTGAGCAGCTCGCCCGCACCGGCGCCGTCGTCCTGCTCGACCCCGACCGTGAGGGCGTCCTGCGCGCCGTCGGCGACCTCGGCCTGCCCCAGGTCCTCGTCCTGCCCTGCGACGCGGCCTGCGCCGCCCGGGCCCACGAGGCCGGACGGCAGCTGAGCGCCCGCACCGTGCCCTCCACGGTCTGCGGCCCCTCCGGAGCGGCCACCCCGGTGCACGCGGGGCAGGCCCCGGCCTCCACCCAGCTGCTCATCGCCGACACCGACGACGAGGCCCGGGTCCTGGCGGCGGCCGTCGCCGTCGCCTCGCGCGCCACCGGCACCAGCCTCACCGACCTCGCCCTGTGGGCCGGGCGAGCCAGCGAGGACATGCGCACCCTCGCCCTGGACGGTGAGGCCGCTGAGCCTGACGCCGTCGCCTCCACCCTGGACACCCTCCTGCGGCCCGACGACGAGCTGCTCACCATCATCCTCGGACGCGACGCGCTGCCTGACGTCGGCGCCCTGGCCGTCTGCGCGGCCGAGCGCGCCGCCGGCCTCACCGGGAGCCTGCCCGTCGAGGTCGTCGTCCACGCCGGGGGACAGGCCCACCCCGACGTCCTCATCGCCGTCGAGTAGCGTGCGCGCCGACGTGATCCCCGACCTCCCCGGCCGACAGGCCCCGCCCGCCGTGCCCCCGCCGCGCGGCAGCGTCCCCCTGCTCGCCCAGCGGCTTGGCAAGGTCCTGGGAACCCGCACCGCCGAGCACCTGTCGCGTCAGGGCGCGGGCACCGTCGGCGACCTCCTGCGCCTGATGCCACGCCGCTACGACACCTGGGGAGAGCTCACCGACCTCAGCCGCCTCGTCGATGGCGAGCAGGCCACCGTCCAGGCGCAGGTCCTGCGCGCCTCCTGCCGGCGCACCCGCAGCGGACGCCCTCCCGCCCTCATGGAGGCCACCGTCACCGACGGCACGAGCACGATGGAGGTCGTCCTCTTCGGCACCGCCGGCCTCATGAGCCACCACGCCGACCAGCTCGCCCCGGGCACCACGGTCCTGCTGTCGGGCAGGGTGGGCCTGCGCCACGGCCGCAGGCAGCTCGCCGGCCCCCGCTTCCAGGTCCTCGACGACCTCGACGAGGACGAGCGCGAGGCGCTTGTGGCCCGGCCCGTGCCCATCTACCCCGCCAGCGACGCGATGCCCTCGTGGAGGGTCGCCAAGGCCGTGCGCACCGTCCTGGACCAGCTCGGCCCCGAGGACGTGCCCGAGCCCCTGCCAGACGAGGTGCGCGCCGCCCACGGCCTGGTTGACGCCCTCACCGCCTGGCGCTGGGTCCACCGTCCCGAGGACGCAGGCCAGTGGCGCGCCGCCCGCCAGCGCCTGCGCCACGAGGAGGCCTTCGTCCTGCAGACCGCGCTCGCCCGCCGCCGCGCTGAGCACGAGTCCACCCGCACCGCCGTCGCCTGGCCCGTCCCCGGCCCGGGCTCCCTGCGGGCGGACCTGGACGCGGCCCTGCCCTACACGCTCACCTCGGGGCAGGAGCACGTCGGTGAGGAGATCGCCACCGCACTGGCCTCCACCGTGCCCATGCAGCGCCTCCTGCAGGGCGACGTCGGCAGCGGCAAGACCCTCGTCGCCCTGCGCGCCATGCTCCAGGTGGTCGGCGCCGGCGGGCAGGCGGCCCTGCTCGCCCCCACCGAGGTCCTGGCCGCCCAGCACCAGGCCTCGCTCGAGCACCTGCTCGGGCCGCTCGCGCGCGGTGGCATGCTCGACGGCGCCGAGCGTGCCACGCGGGTCCACCTGCTCACCGGCTCCACCCCGGCACCACAGCGCCGCAAGGTCCTCGCGTCGCTCGCGGGAGGTGAGCCGTCCATCCTCGTGGGCACGCACGCCCTGCTCAGCGACAGCGTCCAGATGCCCTTCCTGGGCCTCGTCGTCGTCGATGAGCAGCACCGCTTCGGCGTCGCCCAGCGCGACGCCCTGCGCGAGCGCGGCTCAGCGTCCGCACCCTCCGCCCTGCCGGGGTCCCGGGAGCGCCGCACCCCGCACCTGCTCGTCATGACGGCGACCCCCATCCCGCGCACCATCGCCATGACGGTCTTCGGGGACCTGGACACCGCCGTCCTCGACGAGCTGCCCGCCGGCCGCAGCCCGGTGACCACCCACCTCGTGCCCTGGCAGCGCGGGAGCTGGGTCGAGGGCATCTGGCGCCGCGCCGCCCGGGAGGTGGCCGAGGGCGGGCGCGTGTACGTCGTCTGCCCGCGCATCGACGCCGCCGACGAGCCGGAGCCCGCCGGCCCGGACGAGCCCGTCCCCACCCCCGGGCAGGACGACGGCCCGGCCCGGCCGACGGCCGCCGTCACCGAGTGGGCCGGGCGCCTGGCCGCCGAGCCCGCGCTCGCGGGCGTGGGCATTGGCACGCTCACGGGGCGCATGAGCCCGGCGGACAAGGACGCGGCGATGGCGGACTTCGCCGCAGGGCGCACGCCGGTGCTCGTGGCCACGACCGTCATCGAGGTCGGAGTGGACGTGCCGGAGGCGACGATGATGGTCATCCTCGACGCTGACCGCTTCGGGCTGTCCCAGCTGCACCAGCTGCGCGGGCGCGTCGGGCGTGGTGAGCGGCCCGCGCTGTGCGTGGCGGTCACCGGCTGCGAGGTCGGCTCCGCCGCCTTCCACCGGCTCAAGGCCTTCGCACAGACCACGGACGGCTTCGCGCTGGCCGAGGCGGACCTGGAGCTGCGCAGCGAGGGCAACGTGCTCGGGGCGGCGCAGTCCGGGCGCCGCAGCGACCTCGACCTGCTGCGCGTGACCCGCGACGCGCGGCTCATCGAGCAGGCGCGCCAGGAGGCGGAGGCCGTCATCGCCCAGGACCCGCGGCTGGAGCAGCACCCGGACCTCGCCGCCGCGATCGCCGAGCGCCTCGACGAGGAGTCCCAGGCCTACCTCGAGCGGGCCTGAGCGGGCGGTCCCCGTGGGGCCGCTACCCGTCGGCCCTGTCCGGCTCGGCGAACCAGACGGTCGTCTCCCCGTAGCGCTTGTCGCTGAAGCGGCGCAGCCCCGCCGGCCACACGGGCTCCGGCGAGCGGGTCGAGCGCTCGAGGACGACGACGGCACCCGGTGCCAGCCACGGGTCCCGCTCGCGGCCCAGAGGCTCGAGCATGGCGAGGACCCCGGCCTCACCGACGTCGTAGGGAGGGTCGATGAGCACGAGCTCCGCCGGCGCCCCCGCCGCCCCCGCCAGGAAGGCCTCAGCCCGTGCCGTCACCACCCGCACGCCCGGCAGGCCCAGGCGGCGGGCGTTGCGCTCGCACACCTGGGCGGCGGCCCTCGAGGAGTCCACGAGGGTGACGTCGGCCGCGCCACGGCTGGCTGCCTCCAGGCCCAGGGCGCCGGAGCCCGCGCACAGGTCCAGGACCCTGGCGCCGCGCAGGACGTTGTAGTGCTCCAGGCGGCCGAAGAGCGCCTCGCGCACCCGCTCGGAGGTGGGGCGGGTGCCGGAGCGGGGCACGTCGATCCTGCGTCCGCCGGCGGTGCCGGCCACGATCCGCGTCATGGGCCGGAGCCTACGGCAGCTTGCCCCCGGTGACGGCGGCTGGGCCCACCGCCGGCTGTGCACGGGCAGCCTGACGGTCCGTGTGGTGATCACCGTCGCGCCCGCGCGGCGCGCCCCGGCTCCCCGCAGGCCCCGGGCAGATACCGTCGTGGGGTGAGCGCCGCCCCCCTCCCGACCTCCCCTCCGCCCGCCGCCCCCGGCGCACGGAGGCTGGCGGTCTACCCCGGCAGCTTCGACCCGATCACCCTCGGGCACGTGGACGTCGTCACCCGCGCCCTGACGATCTTCGACCGGGTCGTCGTCGCTGTCGCCCACAACGCCGCGAAGTCCGGCCGCCACCTGCTCGGCGTCGAGGAGCGCGTCGAGCTCGCCCGCCACAGCCTGGCCCACCTCGAGGGCGTCGAGGTGGAGCTCGTTCCCGGCCTCCTCGCCGACTACTGCCGCAGCCGTGGCGCCACCGCCATCGTCAAGGGCCTGCGCTCGGGCACCGACCTGGACGCCGAGGCGCCCATGGCCCTGCTCAACCGGGAGCTGGGAGGGCCCGAGACCGTGTTCCTCACCGCGGACCCGGCGCACGCCCACGTCTCCTCCTCCCACGTCAAGGACATCGCCTCCCACGCAGGAGACGTCACCGCCCACGTCCCGGCCTGCGTGGCCCAGGCACTGAGCCGCGCCCTGGGCCAGCACCGTCTGCCGGCGGCCCGCTGAGCCGGAACGGCCCCGCACACCCCGACCACCGCGGAACGCACGACCACACGGAAGGACGACCCTCGTGACCATGAACGGACACGACGCCGGAGAGGAACTCCTGCGCATCCTCGACGAGCTCAGCACCCTCATCGCCAGCGCCCGCTCCATGCCGATGAGCGCCTCCGTCATCGTCAACCGGGAGGACGCGCTCGACCTCATCGACCGCGCCCGCTCCGCCGTCCCCAGCGCCGTGCACCAGGCCGAGGAGATCGTCGCCCAGGCCACCGCCGTCCAGGACCGCGGGCGTCAGGAGTCTGAGCGCATCGTCATGCGGGCCCAGGAGGAGGCCGAGCGCCTGGTCGCCGGCGAGACGGTCGTGCGCCTGGCCAATGACCGCGCCGACGCCATCATCGCCTCCGCAGAGGAGCGCGCCTCCTCGCTTCGCCACGGCGCGGACGACTACTCCGACCGCTCCCTGGCCGCGCTCGAGATCGAGCTCGGCAAGGTCCTGGACCAGGTCCGCACCGGGCGCGAGGTCCTGGCCGCCAGGCTGGCCCACGCCGACCCCTCCCAGCGCTGGGCGCAGCCCTCCGAGACGAGGCCGGAGGGCGGTGGGCGCAGGCGCGCCGGCTGGTCGGTCGACCCCTCCGCTGCGGCCTCCCAGCACTGACGGGTAACCTCGGCGACCTGGACCGACAGGAGGACTCGTGAGCACGCTCGTCATCGACATCGTTGACCTGCCCCGGCAGGTCGGCTCCGCCAAGGCCGTCCACCTCGACCTGGTGGCCCCCGAGGGCCTGGGGACCGAGGTCATCGGCGCAGCACCCGGCACCCCCCTCGTCATCGACGCCACCTTGACGAGCGTCGACGACGGCGTCCTCGTGCGCGGCGGGGCGCAGGCCCACGTCCACGCCGAGTGCGTGCGCTGCCTGCGTGACATCGACCAGGAGCGCCGGGTCTCCTTCGACGAGCTCTACTACCTGCCCGAGGCGGCCGCCGCCCAGCGTGCCGAGGGCGACGAGGAGGCCGACGACGTCTTCCTCCTGGGGGACACGAGCCTCGACCTCGAGCCGGCCCTGCGCGACGCCCTCGTCCTCGACCTGCCCTTGCGGCCGCTGTGCCGCGAGGACTGCGCCGGCCTGTGCCCGCACTGCGGGGAGAGGCTGGACGACCTTCCTGCCGGCCACCACCACGAGGTGCTGGACCCGCGCTGGTCCGCCCTGGCCGGGCTGCTGGGCGAGGACCCCGCCCCCGGCGGCGCGCCCGACGGCCAGGGGCAGGCCTGATGTCCCGCGGCTCCCAGAGGCGACAGGCCCCGCCCGCGCGCACCGACGTCGAGACCCTGGTCTACCGGTGGGGGCCCGCCATCGAGCCCGGGCTGCTCGAGCTGGCCCTCACGCACCGCTCCTGGGCGCACGAGAACGGCGGCCTGCCCACCAACGAGCGCCTGGAGTTCCTCGGTGACGCGGTCCTGCAGATCATCGTCACCGAGCGTCTCTACCGCGACCACCCGCAGGTTCCCGAGGGACAGCTCGCCAAGATGCGTGCCGCCACCGTCTCCGAGCCCGCGCTGGCCTCGGTGGCCCGGGACCTGGGCCTGGGGGAGTTCATCCGGCTCGGCCGGGGTGAGGCCCTGTCCGGCGGCCGGGACAAGGACTCGATCCTGTCCGACACCCTTGAGGCGCTCATCGGCGCCACCTACCTCACCCAGGGGCTGGAGCCCACGCGCGAGGTCGTCACCCGGCTCGTCGCCCGCCTGCTCGAGGCCGCTCCCTCACGCGGCGCCGGCCTGGACTGGAAGACGAGCCTGCAGGAGCTGGCCGCCGTCCACCGCCTGGGAGCGCCCTCCTACGAGGTCACGAGCGAGGGCCCCGAGCACGCGCTCGTCTTCACCGCCTCCGCCGCCCTTGAGGGGCAGGTGCGCGGCACGGGCACCGGCCCCTCGAAGAAGGTCGCCGAGCACGCGGCCGCCGAGGTCGCCTACGCCACCATCCTCGCCTCCCACGGCGACGGTGGCCTCACGATCCCCGGTGCCACGCAGGCCCTGCGCGCCGACCTGGGGCTCGGCTGAGCCGTGCCGGAGCTGCCCGAGGTTGAGTCCGTGCGCGCCGGCCTGGCGCGCCACGTCGTCGGACGCACCGTCACCGCCGTCGAGGTGTTTGACCCCAGGCCCCTGCGCCGCCAGAAGGGCGGTGCAGAGGCCTTTGTGCGCGCCCTGACGGGGCGTGTGCTCACCGCGGCGGTCAGGCGCGGCAAGCTCATGTGGCTGCCGCTCGACGACGCAACCGCCCTGAGCGCCCACCTGGGGATGAGCGGTCAGCTCCTCGTGCGCGCCACCGCACCGAGCGGCGGCGCCCGGCCCGCGCCAGACCCGTCGCAGTACCTCGCCGCCCCCGGCGAGGTGCCTGTGGACCTCACGGCGACGCGGGCACCCAGCCTGGTGCGAGACCTGTCGGTGCGCCCGCGCCACCTGCGCGTGCGCCTGAGCCTGTCCGGGCGCGAGGGCGACCCCGGGTGGGGGCGCTGCGGCACCGACGGCCCTGCCGGCGTGGGCGGGCCAGCCCTCGACCTGGTCGATCAGCGCATGCTCGGCGGCCTGCACCTGACCAGGCTCGTGCCCACCGACGACGGCGGGCCCGGCGGCCAGGGCTCGGCGCAGGCCCTTGTGCCCGAGGACGCCACGCATATCGCGCGTGACCTGCTCGACCCGTACCTGGACCGCACGGCGGTGGTGGAGCGGATGTGCTCGTCCTCGCGCGCCGTCAAGAGCCTGCTCATGGACCAGTCGGTCGTCTCCGGGGTGGGCAACATCTACGCGGACGAGGGCCTGTGGGCCGCCCGCGTGCACGGCCTGCGCCAGGGCCGTGCGCTGGGGCCGCGGGTCACCGCCCGTGTGCTGGAGGAGACCTGCGCCGTCATGCGGCGGGCGCTGGCAGCCGGGGGCACGAGCTTTGACGCCCTCTACGTCGACGCCGAGGGGGCGGCGGGCTTCTTCGCCCGCAGCCTGGCCGCCTACGGGCGCCAGGGACAGCCCTGCCGGCGCTGCGGGACGCCTCTGCGCACCGAGGCCGTCGGGGGCCGCAGCCACACGAGCTGCCCGCGCTGCCAGACGCGCCCGCGCACGCGGCGTCGGCCAGCCTGACCGGCGCACGGCACGTGGCTCCGTGAGCAGCAGGGCCCCGCCGGGCGCGGGTCGTGAGACGTTGGTCCCCGGCGCTGGTAGTCTCGTCGGCATGCCGATCCCCTCCGCCTCCGAGCAGGTCCGTGTGATGATCGTGGACGACCACGAGATCGTCCGCCGCGGTATCGCCGAGATCATCGACCGTGCCGATGGCCTCGACGTCGTCGCGGAGGCCGGCTCCCGCGCGGAGGCCGTGCGTCGTGCCGAGCTCATGCGCCCCGACGTCGTCCTCGTTGACCTCCAGCTGCCCGACGGCACCGGCATCGAGCTCATGCATGACCTCGCCGAGGCGGCCCCCGACGCCCTGCCCATCGTCCTGACCTCCTTCGACGACGACGAGGCCCTGGCGGAGGCGCTTGAGGCCGGTGCGCGCGCCTACCTGCTCAAGACGGTCCACGGTGCGGAGATCTCCGACGTCGTGCGTGCCGTCGCCTCCGGCCGCGTGCTGCTCGACGAGCGCACCGTCACCCGGCGCCGCGCCGACCACGACGACCCGACTGCTGAGCTGACCAACGCCGAGCGCAAGGTCCTCGAGCTCATCGGCGACGGCATGTCGAACCGTGAGATCGGTGAGCGCCTGGGCGTCGCCGAGAAGACCGTGAAGAACCACATCACCTCGCTGCTGGCGAAGATGGGCCTGCAGCGGCGCACCCAGGTGGCCGCCTGGGTGGCCGGCCAGCGCGCCTCCGGCTGGCGCAACAACTGAGTCCGGCCCGCCACCTCGGCGGCCCGGACCCGCGTCGGCTCAGTGGGGGTCGGCCTGTACCTGCCAGGGCACCGGTGCGAGCGGGCGTGGCCTCAAGGGCTCGGGCCGGTCGGGACGCTCCAGCGGCACCCGCCAGGTGAAGCACGTCCCGCGCCGCTCGCCGTCGGACCTCGCCCGCGGGCCGATGACGAAGGATCCCCCGTGACGGCGGGCCCTCTCGGCCATGTTCGCCGTGCCGGAGCGGCGCGTCACCCTCGGGTCCACGCCCACGCCGTCGTCACGGCAGACGATCTCCACCACGGGCTCACCCGTGTAGGGGGCCCAGTCGCCGGAGGCCTGGTCACCGCGTGCCGCCTGGGACGAGGTGACCGGCAGCGCCCCCCACAGCTTGACGTCCACGGTCACCGAGGAGGCGTGCGCGTGCCGCGCCACGTTGCTCAGGCCCTCACGCACCACAGCCACCATGTCATCCGCGATCGCCGGGTCCACCGCCGCGTCCACCGCCGCGATGAGCTCGTCCTCCTCCTCGCGGTCCGCCTGGGCCAGCCCACGCCCGTCCACGCTCAGCAGCAGGGAGGGCGCGTAGCCCAGCGAGGTGCGTGCCAGTGAGGCCTCGCGGCGCAGCCGCTCGACGACGCTGGCGTCCTCGTCCCGGTCGCGCAGGGAGCGCACGATCGAGCGGATCTGGCTCACGGAGTCGTCCACGGCGGCGAGGGCGGCGTCCAGGGCACGGCACACGGCCTCGGCGTCCACTCCGCCCGCTGTCCCCTGCCGGAGCCGGTCGCGCTCAGCGGTGATGCGCATCCCGGTGGCGAAGAGCTGCTGGATGGCGAGGTCGTGCAGGTCCCGGCCGATCCGGGCGCGCTCGTCCAGCAGTGTCGCCACCTCCTGCGCGTGCTGGGCGTCCGCCAGCTCGAAGGCCATCGTCGCCTGGCCCGCGACCAGCTCCGCGATCGCCAGGTCCTGCTCGGTAAAGGGGGGAGCCCCCTGCTGGCGCAGCAGGAGCATGACCCCCACGTCACGGCCCCGGTGGATCATCGGCGCGTACAGGGCGGGACCGAAGCCGGCCAGGGCGGGCACGGCCAGCTCCTGGGCCTGCCAGGCCTCGGCCAGCGACTCCACCAGGACGCCCTCCTGGCGCACGAGAGTCTGGCGTGCGCGGCCCTCGGGGGGGAAGCAGGTCCCGATGAGCTCGGGGCCGTGGTTGCCGTCGGCGATCTCGCACACCCACGTGTCCCCGACGCCCGGCAGCACGAGGGCGGAGGTGTCCGCGTGCGCGACCTGACGGATGCGCTGGGCGATGAGGGTGAAGGCGTCGTCCTCCTGCGCGCCGGACAGCAGCATCGTCGTCAGCTCCTGGGACACGGCCATCCACTTCTCACGGCTGCGCGCCTGACGGTACAGGTGCGCGTTCTCGACGGCGACGCCCGCCGCCTGCGCCAGCGTGAGGACGGCGGTGACCTCTGCCTCCCCGAAGCCCCCGGGGCGGTCGCACAGGTACAAGCGCCCGTAGACCTGGCCGTGGGCGCGCAGCGGTGCGGACAGGACCGAGCCGGGGACCTCGCCCTCGATGGCCCCGGTGAAGGCCGTGGTGGCGGCGAGCTCGTTGACGACGACGACCTCGTCCTCCCCGGCGGGCACGGTGAGCATCGACTCCAGGTGGTCGGGTGTGGCCGTGGCCGGGCCCACGGTGACGGGCTCGGTCTGGCGCCCGGTGGAGCGTGAGCGGCCCCGCACGGCGATCGTGCCCCAGGCCGCGCCGGTGATGGAGCAGGCTGACTCGACCAGACGGCGCAGCGCGTCGGGCACCTGCAGCGAGCTCGTCAGGCTCAGTGCGGCACGCAACAGCTCGACGGTGGAGTCCTCCAGGACGGGGGCGCTGCCACCGCCCGCGCGCGTCGAGCCGAGGCAGTCGGTGTGGACCGCGTAGGCGACGGGTCCCACGCCGGCCGGGTCGTCAGGGCTGACGCCGGAGGGCACGTGGAGGCCGAGGAGGTCCTCGTCCTCTCCCGCGCCGGGGAAGGGGGCCAAGGGCGTGTGGGGGTCCCGCTGTGGTGGCAGGCCGGCGCCCGTCGTGGCTGGGTGCGTCATGAGCCTGCCTCCTGGGTGTCGTGCCCCGCGAGGGGGCTGAGGTCCTCCTGCGCCAGGCCCTCCTGTGCCAGGGACCAGGCGTAGGCCGCGTTGCGCTCGCGCAGCTCGTCGTGCCTGCCCCGGTCGGTGACGGTTGCGGGCGCCTGCGGGTCCTGGCCGTCGGCGTGCGCGAGGACGATGACCTCGTCGGCCCCTGCCAGGGCGCTCAGGCGGTGCGTGACCACCAGGACCCCACGGCGTGCCCCGGCGGTGGCCTCCGGCGGGTCCTCGTGGGCCGTGGCGAGCAGGCTGCTGACCAGGCGGTCGGCGGTGCCCGGGTCCAGGTGCTCGGCGGGCTCGTCCAGCATCATGAGCCCGGCGGGCGAGCACAGGGCACGCGCCAGCAGGAGGCGGCGCCGCTCGCCGCCGGAGACGCCCTGACCGCCCTCGCCGAGCATGGTGCCCAGGCCCTGCGGCAGCGCCCGGTACCAGTCCTCCAGCCCAGCGGCGGCCAGACTGGCCTCGGCGGCAGGGGGGTCGAGCCGGCCCCAGGCCACGCGCAGGTTCTCCAGGACGGTGGTGGAGAAGACGTGGGCGTCCTCGGTGGTGACGCTCAGCTGCTCGTGCACCTGGCCGCGCGGGGCGGACCAGACGGGCACGCCGTCGAGCTCGACGCAGCCCGCCCTGGGCTCGAGCAGCCCTGCGAGCGTGTACAGCAGGGTGGTCTTGCCGATGCCGGAGGGGCCGGCGAGCGCGAGGCTGCGCCCGGGCCGCAGCTCGAGGTCGATACCCTCGGCGACGACGGGGCCGCCGGGCCAGCCCACCGCCAGGCCGCGGGCGCGCAGGAGCGGGCCCACGGCCTGGCGCTGCGGGGGCAGCGGCGTCACCGGGGCCATGGCCTCACGGGAGGCCTCGGCCGACTCCACGAGCTCGATGACCCGCACCGCGGCTCCGGCCGAGGTGACGAGCTGGACGCTGGCGGGGCCCAGGGCCGCGGTGGCCTCGAAGGCGGACAGGGGCAGCAGCGTGATGACGGCGAGCCACACGGGTGGCAGCACGCCGCTGCTCACCGCGGGCAGGCCCACGAGGATGCTGCCGATGACGGACAGGCCCATGGCCAGGGCGTCCACGGCGGCGGCAGCCGCCGCGGGCCGGGCGGCACGGTCGCGGGCCGCCGCCATGCGGGCCTCGGTGCGGTCCAGGGTGTCCATGACCTCGCCCATGCGTCCGGAGACGCTCAGCTCGGCTCCGTCCTCGAGGACGGTGAGGCAGGAGGCGGCCAGGTCGGTGGCCTCCTCCTGGCGGGCGAGCTCGGCGGCGCGGGCCGCCCGCATGGTCATGAGCGGCCCGCCCAGCCCGGCGAGCAGGAGGCAGGCGGCCAGGACGAGGCCGGCGGGCCAGTGGATGAGGCCGACGACCAGGCTCGTGAGCACGGCGACGGTGGTGGCGACGGCGGCGGGCAGGTAGGCGCGCACGACGAGGTCACCCACACGATCGACGTCGGCCCCCACCCGGGCGAGCACGTCACCTCGGCGCAGAGCGGCGACGGTGTCGGCGCGCGAGGAGGCCAGGACCTCGTAGACGCTGGTGCGCAGGGCGTTCATGCCGCGCAGGGCCGTGTCGTGCGAGACGAGGCGCTCGCAGTAGCGCAGCAGGGAGCGTGAGACGCCGAACAGGCGCACGAGGACGGGAGCCACGCCCAGGGCGACGACCTCGTTGGTCAGCGAGGCGCGCGCGATGAGCCAGGCGGCCACACCGGACAACGCGATGGCTGAGACGAGGCCGAGCGCACCGGTGAGGACGGACAGGGCGAAGCGACCGCGGTCCAGCCCGAGCATCCGCGTGGCCCGGTGCAGGGCGTGGCGCTCGGCGGGGGTCAGGACGAGGCTCATCGCGAGGTCTCCTTCCGGGCCGTGGGGGGCACGTGCGCGTCGGTGCCGTCCCCGCCGGGAGCATCCTGCTCGAGCGGGGCGCTGGAGACGGTGATGACGTCGTCGGCGACGGCGAGCAGGGCGCTGCGGTGGGCGATGACGACGACGGTGCGGCCTGCCGAGCGCAACGCCTCGACGGCGTCAACGACGTGGGCCTCGCTGGCGGCGTCGAGGTGGGCCGTGGGCTCGTCGAGCACGACGAGCGGGGTGCGCTCGATGAGGGCGCGGGTCAGGGCCAGACGCTGACGCTGCCCGACGGACAGACCGACCCCTGCCTGCCCGACGCGCTGGTGCCAGCCGCCGTCGAGGCCGGCCACCACCTCGTCCAGGCCGCAGGCGCGGGCGGCGGCGCGCAGGGCCGGGTCGTCCTCGGCGCCGGGGCGCCCGGCGGCCTCAGGGCCCAGGACGTTGTCGAGGACCGTCCCGGGCACGATGGCAGGGCGCTGGGGCACCCAGGTGACCTGCTCCCACCAGGAGGCGGGGTCGATGTCGGCCAGGCACGTGCGGGTGCCGTCGGCTGCGAGGACGCTCACGCCGCCGCGGTCCGGCTCGAGCAGGTGCAGCAGGACCTGGGAGGTGGTGGTCTTGCCCGCCCCGGAGGGACCGGCCAGGGCGGTGAGGCGTCCGGGGCGGATGGTCGCGGTGAGGCTGCTGGGGGCCCAGGAGCCGCGGGCGCGCACGCCGAGGCCCTCGATCTCGAGGCTCGCCCCCGTCAGGTCCGGGGCGAGGCGTGACCCGCGAGGCGGCAGAGGAGTGGCGAGGACGGCGAAGACGGCGTCGGCGGCGGCGGCGCCGTTGGCGGAGGCGTGGAACTGGAAGCCGACCTGGCGCAGGGGCTGGTAGACCTCGGGGGCGATCATGATGACGAGCAGGCCCGTGGCGAGGTCGAGGTGGCCGAACAGGAGCCGGAAGCCGACCTCGACGGCGATGATGGCCACGGACAGGGTGGTGAGGAACTCCAGGACCGCGCCGGACAGGAAGGCGACGCGCAAGGTGGCCATGGTGGTGCGGTTGTAGGCGCTGCCGAGCTCCTTGACGCGCCGGCCCGGCCCGATCTCACGCCCGAAGGCCTTGAGGGTGGGCAGCCCGGCGATGAGGTCGAGCACCTGTGACCCCAGCCGCTCCATGGCCTCGAGACGGTCCTTGGAGTGACGCTCCGTGAGCCTGCCGATGAGGATCATGAAGACCGGGATGAGCGGCATGGTCAGGACCACGACGACGGTGGAGGCGAGGTCCTGCAGGAGCATGACGAGGCCGAGCAGGGGAGTGGCGGTGGCGGCGAGCAGCAGCTGGGGCAGGTAGCGCGTGAGGTAGGGCTCGAGGTCGTCCAGGCCGCGGGTGAGCAGGGTGGCGGTCTCGCTGGCGTGCTCGGCCTGCCAGCGGGGGCCGAGCACGGCGGCGTGCTCCAGGACCTGGCGGCGCAGCTCGATGGTGGTGCCGACGGCGGCGCGGTGGGCGCGGGCCTCCTGCAGGTGCAGGACGCCGGCGCGGGCCAGGACGACGGCGGCGAGGGCCCCGACGAGGGGCAGGACCTGGCCGGCGTCGGTCTGCGCGGTGATGACGGGGGAGATGATGCGGGAGATGAGCCACGCCTGGGCGATGACGAGCAGGGACAGGACCAGCCCGCTCAGGGCGGTGGACACGATGTATCGCCGGGCGGTGCGCGCGTGGCGCATGAGACGGGGGTCCAGGGGCTTCACCCGCTCAGGATAGTGGGATGGGACGCTGGTCCCAGGACCTGGTGGCCGTGTGGGCGGTGGCCAGGCGCCCGACAGGGCCGGCGAGGGCAGGGGCCGTGACGGCGAGGACCCGTCGGACGCGTGTGCGTCCGACGGGTCCTCGCGGTGTCCGGAGTGGTCCCGGCCGTGTGCCCGTGTGGGGCCCGGGCCCCGGTCAGTACCCGATGACGGCCTCGGGCTGGCGGGAGTCACGCACCTGGGTGGGGTGCAGGCCGCCCTCGTCGGGGTTGATCTCCTCGGCGTTGATGCGCCGGGAGAAGACCTTGTAGCCCCAGACCGTGTAGAAGAGCACGACCGGCACGAAGATGACGGCCGCGACCGTCATGATGACGAGGGTCGTGTCGGTGCTGGCGGCCTGGGAGATCGTCAGCGAGTAGGCGTCGTCGATGGACGAGCGCATGACGTTGGGCGCCATGGCGGAGAAGATGAAGACCACCGCGAAGGCGATGCCCACGAAGTGCAGGGCGAAGGCCCAGCCCTGACGTCCCTGCCAGCTCGTCCACAGCGAGGCGAGGAGGCCTGCGGCGGCGAGCACGAGCGGCAGCCAGGCCAGGGCGTTGAGGGAGTAGGCGAGCTGGGCCCACAGGGCCCACACGGCGCACACGAGCGTCGAGGCGATGCCGGAGCGGCGGGCGAAGGCCTCGGCGCGCCTGGAGAGGTCGCCGGCGGTCTTGAGGGCGGTGAACAGGGCGCCGTGGGTGAGGAACAGCAGGCAGGTGACGGCCCCGCCCAGGAGGGTGAAGGGCGTCAGGAGGCTGAGGAAGCCACCGGTGATCTGGTGAGAGGCCCCGCGGACGAGCTCACCACCGATCTCGGAGGCGGGCACGACGGCGCCGGTGGCGGTCTCGACGACCTCGATCTGCATGCCCTGGACCAGATTGGCGAAGGCGGCGCCCCACAGGACGGCGGGCAGCCAGGTGGCCACCGTGTGGATCCAGTCCCAGCCGTCGCGCCAGCGCTGGGAGTTGATCTTGGGGCGCCACTCGATGGCGCACACGCGCACGATGAGGCACAGCAGGATGAGGAACAGGACGAGGTAGGCGCCGGAGAAGAGGGTGCCGTACCACTCGGGGAAGGCTGCGAAGGTGGCGCCACCGGCGGTGAGGAGCCAGACCTCGTTGCCGTCCCAGTGGGGGCCGATGGTCCCCAGCATGGCGCGGCGCTCCCTCTCGTTGCGCCCGAGGATCCTCAGGAGCATGCCGACTCCAAAGTCGAAGCCCTCGAGGGCGAGGTAGCCGACCCACAGGATCGCGATGAGGATGAACCAGAGGATGGAGAGCGTCATGGTGTGTTCTTTCTTCTCTCGGCTCAGTACTCGAAGGACAGGACGGGGGCCTGGGCTCCCGTGGCACCGGCCGTCTCCACGGCCGCCACGGACTCCTCGGTCTGGGTGCGCACGCCCTCACGGACGTAGCGCCGCAGGAGCACGAACCACACGACGCCCAGGGCCGCGTACAGCAGCGTGAAGATGACCATCGAGGCCAGGACGGTGCCGGCGGAGACGGCGGTGGACACTCCGCCGAGGGTGAGCATGTAGACCTCGTTCATGGGGTCGCCGAGGTTGGGCACGACGACCCAGGGCTGGCGCCCGATCTCGGTGAAGATCCAGCCGAAGGTGCAGGCGAGGTAGGGCAGGGCGATGGACCACAGGGCGGCGGTCCCCAGCCGGGTGTCGGTGATGAGACGGCCCTTGCGGGTGAGCCACAGGGTCAGGGCGCCGATGGCGATGGACAGGCTGCCCAGGCCGATCATGAGGCGGAAGGACCAGAAGGTGGTCATGACGTCGGGGGTGTAGTCCACGCCCTCGCCGTAGAGCTCCTCGTACATCTCCTGGGCGTCGTTGAGGCCCATGACCTCGGCGCCCGGGTTGTTGGTGGCCAGGAAGGAGTAGACGTAGGGCACCGAGATGAAGCGGAAGGTGGAGTCCTCGTCGTCGCCGATGGCGATGAGCGTGAAGGGGGCGCCCTCCTCGGAGTTGTACAGGCCCTCGGCGGCGGCCATCTTGGCGGGCTGCTCCTCGGCGACGACCTGTCCCATGGAGTGGCCGGTGCCGGCCGCGAGCAGGCCGGCGATGACCATGGTGACCGCGCCGAAGCGGGTCATGCGGCGCCAGGTCTCGCGGGCCTCGTAGCCCTGGTCCGCGCGGGCAGCCTTGACCATCCACCAGACCGACACGCCCAGCATGAGGGCTCCGGCGGTCAGCAGCGAGGAGGTGATCGTGTGGGCGAAGGTGTGCAGGAAGATGCTGTTGGTCAGGACAGCGAAGAAGCCGCCGATCCCGTCGAGCTCGGCGCGGCCGGTCTCGGGGTTGAGGACGGTGCCGACGGGGTGCTGCATCCAGGAGTTGGCCGCGAGGATGAAGGCGGCCGAGAGGTTGGTGCCCAGGGCGACCATCCAGATGCACAGGTTGTGCAGGCGTCCGGACAGGCGGTCCCACCCGAAGATCCACAGCCCGAGGAAGGTGGACTCCATGAAGAAGGCGAGCAGGGCCTCGAAGGCGAGGGGGGCGCCGAAGATGTTGCCGACGAAGCGGGAGTACTCGGACCAGTTCATGCCGAACTGGAACTCCTGGACGATGCCCGTGGCGACGCCGAGGGCGAAGTTGATGAGCAGGATCTTGCCGAAGAACTTCGTGGCGACGCGCCACTGCTCGTTGCCCGTGCGCAGGTAGAGGGTCTCCATGAGCGCGACGAGCGGTGACAGACCGATGGTCAGGGGGACGAGGATGAAGTGGTAGACGGTCGTGATGCCGAACTGCCATCGAGCGAGCTCAAGGGCGTCCAGCGCCATCGGTGCAGTGACCATCGGCGCCACCTTTCGGGGTAGGTGATGAGACAGATAAGAAAAGTGGTGGCATGAGCCACGAGGGATAAGGTCAGTGTATGCCGTCACTGACGGCCTGTCGTGAAAGAACGGGCCCCTTGAGGGTGTCAACCGCACGAGAAAGGGTCCGGGCGGGGTGCGAGGTGACACACCTGCCCCGGACGTCAGGAACGGCCGTGCGGCGGGCGGCTGGAGGCCGTCCGGGCTGTTGTGACGGCGCTCGCCGGGCCCGTCGCCCCGGGCAGCCACCAGGGCCGGGGCAGCGGCCTGGTGCCGTGACGGCGGCACGTGTGTGATACTCGGACCGGCCCCGGGTGCTGCGTACCGGCTCCCGGTGTCCGGACCTCAGGGTCCACCCCGTCCGGGAACCTTGCGCCGCCGTGAGCGCTGCTGCGGTCCCGTCTCGTGCGGGTGGCCCAGGCCCGGCGCCGTCAGGCGCACACACAGGCTTTTCCTGCTCCCTGCACCAGGGAGCACGAGCGCACCGCGCGCCCGAGGGTACGGCGGGAGCAGCGGTGCCCCGGAGAGTGCGACGCACTATGACGTCCCCCACGACACCCGACCAGTCCCTCGAGCCCACTGAGGGCGAGACCGTCGGGCCTGCCGCCGAGCAGGCTCCCACCGCCGAAGCAGCGCCCAGGGCGCGCCGTCGCCGCGCGACGTCCCGGACAACTACCCCCGCCGCTGCCCCCGAGACGGCGGCCCCCGAGGCGCCCGCCGACGCCGCTGCCCCCGAGACGGCGGCCCCCGAGGCGACGGCAGACGCCCCTGCCAAGGCGCCAGCGCCCAAGCGCGCCTCGCGCCGTCGGCGGGTCACCGCGGCCCAGACGGCGCCCGCGGCCGCACCGCAGGCCGTGGAGGTCCCGGTGGCGCCGGCAGTTCCGTCCACGGGTGGACAGGGGGCTGACGAGCCCGAGGTGCCGGCCCCACACGCGGAGGGCGCCGAGGACGAGGGCACCTCCTCCAGCACCGGCCCCGCCGAGGACACCGACGGTGCCGACGGCGCCGAGGCTTTAGAGGCCGAGCAGGCTGAGGACACCACCGAGGCCGATGAGGACCAGGGCCCGCGCCTGCCCGCCGCCTCCCTCCTCTTCCAGGCCCCCGACCCCTCCCGCGCCCGCCGCCGTCGTAAGGTGACGGCCGTCCAGGCGGCCCCCGCGGCCGCCCCCGAGGTCGAGGCTGATGGCCCTGTGGCAGCCGCCGGGCGGGACGACGAGCAGGACCAGGAGCCGTCCGTCACTGCCGCTGCCCCCCGAGCCCGCCGTCGCCGCAAGGTCACCGCCGCCCAGGCCACCCCCGGCACCGCTCCCGCCCCGCAGGAGCCGGCGGCCGCGGAGCCTGTGGACACCGACCCCGCCGAGGCCGGTCGGGCCGGGGCTGCGGAGCCTGAGGAGGCCGCCTTAGAGGAGGCCCGGCCCCGGCGTGCGCGCCGTGGCCGTGGACGCCGCGCACGCACCCAGGACGCCGACGCCGCCCAGACCGCGCAGGACACCGAGCCCGCCCTCGCCGACGACACTGAGGAGACTGCCGACGAGCAGACGGAGGACCCCGAGGCTCCCGAGGCCGCCGAGGCTGCGGACACCACCGAGGCGGGGCACCGCAAGCGCCGCCGCGGCGGTCGTGGACGCCGCTCGCGCTCGCGCTCCGACGAGGCCGCTGAGGCCGTCGAGGGCTCCGACCCCGAGCCCGCTGAGGACGCCGAGCCCGAGGCCGATGCCACCGGCGGGACCGACGCCGACGCGCAGGATGAGACCGCCTCCGGCTCACGCCGTCGCCGTCGTCGCCGCTCGCGCTCCACCCGCGCGGAGGCCGGCCGTGAGGGGCGCGACGTGCGCGACGAGGTCACGGCCCTCAAGGGCTCCACCCGGCTGGAGGCCAAGCGCCAGCGCCGCCGTGAGGGGCGCGCTGCCGGACGCCGTCGCCCCATCGTCACCGAGGCCGAGTTCCTGGCCCGCCGGGAGAGCGTGGACCGGCAGATGATCGTGCGCGAGCAGGACGGCCTCAACCAGATCGCCGTCCTCGAGGACGGGCTCCTCGTCGAGCACTACGTCGCCCGACGGACCCAGACCTCCATGGTCGGCAACGTCTACGTCGGACGCGTCCAGAACGTCCTGCCCTCGATGGAGGCTGCCTTCGTCGACCTCGGCAAGGGCCGCAACGCCGTCCTGTACGCCGGTGAGGTCAACTGGGACGCGGCGGGCATGGAGGGCAAGCCGCGCCGCATCGAGGACGCCCTCTCCAGTGGCGACACCATCCTCGTGCAGGTCACCAAGGACCCCATCGGTCACAAGGGCGCCCGCCTGACCAGCCAGATCACCCTGGCCGGCCGCTACCTCGTCCTCGTGCCCGGTGGCACGATGACCGGCATCTCCCGCAAGCTGCCGGACACCGAGCGCGCCCGCCTGAAGAAGATCCTCAAGAAGATCGTCCCCGACGCCGCCGGGGTCATCGTGCGCACCGCCGCCGAGGGCGCCAGCGAGGAGCAGCTGACCGCCGACGTCGAGCGCCTGCTCGCGCAGTGGCAGGCCATCGACACGAAGGCCACACGGGTCCTGTCCGGCTCTGGCAAGGCCCCCGTCCTGCTCAAGGGCGAGCCCGAGCTCGCCGTGCGCGTCGTGCGCGACGTGTTCAACGAGGACTTCCGCTCACTGGTGGTCCAGGGCACGGAGACCTGGGCCACCATCAGGGACTACGTCACCGAGCTCAGCCCGGACCTGGCCGACCGGCTCGAGCACTGGGTGAGCCCGGAGGACGTCTTCAGCGCCCACCGCATCGACGAGCAGCTCGCCAAGGGCTTCGACCGCAAGGTCTGGCTGCCCAGCGGGGGCACGCTCATCATCGACCGCACCGAGGCCATGACGGTCATCGACGTCAACACGGGCCGGTTCACCGGCGCCGGCGGCACGCTCGAGGAGACCGTCACCCGCAACAACATCGAGGCGGCCGAGGAGATCGTCCGTCAGCTGCGCCTGCGCGACATCGGCGGCATGGTGGTCATCGACTTCGTTGACATGGTCCTGGAGTCCAACCGCGACCTCGTGCTGCGCCGCCTGGTCGAGTGCCTGGGGCGCGACCGCACCCGCCACCAGGTCACGGAGGTCACGAGCCTCGGCCTGGTGCAGATGACCCGCAAGCGTGTGGGCCAGGGGCTCGTCGAGGCCTTCTCGACACCCTGCGACTGCTGCGGCGGGCGCGGCTTCATCGTCCACTCCGAGCCGGTGGAGAACCAGCAGGCGGACCTCAGCGCCTCCGCCGCGCGCTCATCGGGACGCGGGCGCGGCCGCAAGGCCGCCGCTGAGGCCACCGCGCCCAAGGCGTCTGGCAAGGGCACCTCGCGCCGCCGGGGCAAGGAGGACGCCGACGACGTCATCGACGGCCAGACCCGTGCGGCCGTGCGCGGCGCCCTCGCCCAGATCGCCGCCGCCGCGGAGAACGCCCACAAGGAGGCGGAGCAGGCCCCCGAGGAGGGTTCCACCGAGGCCGCTGCCGCCGAGCAGGAGTGAGGGGCGCCGCCCCTGTGGTGCCCGCCTCCGTGCGGAAGACCACAGGGGCGGCGGGCCCGACGGAGTTGGACCGGCCTGCACGATCGCATACAGTGGTCCGCCGGTGCGCTTTGCACCATGCCAAGGAGACAGCCCTGCGGACGGCCCGCCGTCCACGGACGGGGCTGTCCGAAGATTTCGACAGAGATGAGCATTCAAGTGGTCTACGCGATCGTCAAGGCCGGCGGCCGTCAGGAGAAGGTCTCCGTCGGCGACGTCGTGGTTGTCGACAAGCTCGCCGGTGAGGTGGGCGACGAGGTCACCCTCGCCCCCGTCATGCTGGTGGATGGCGACAAGGTGACCGCTGGAGCCGACGTGGCTCAGTCCTCCGTCACGGCCGAGATCGTCGGTGACGAGAAGGGCCCCAAGATCAACATCCTCAAGTTCAAGAACAAGACGGGCTTCCGCAAGCGCCAGGGTCACCGCGCCCAGCTCACGGCCGTCAAGGTCACCGCGATCAAGTGAGCGCCCTCGGGGCATCCTGAACGCACCAGCTCGAGAGAAAGAAGCCTGATATGGCACACAAGAAGGGTCTTGGCTCCTCCCGTAACGGCCGTGACTCGAACGCTCAGCGTCTCGGCGTCAAGCGCTTCGGCGGCCAGTACGTCGGCGCCGGCGAGATCATCGTCCGCCAGCGCGGCACCCACTTCCACCCCGGCACGAACGTCGGCCGCGGCAACGACGACACCCTGTTCGCCACCGCCGCCGGCAACGTCGAGTTCGGCACCTTCCGCGGCCGCAAGGTCGTCAACGTCGTGCTCCCCGAGGCCTGAGCCTCCAGCACACCACGGCATCCGCGAGGGCGAACGGCTTCGGCCGTCCGCCCTCGCGCTGTAGCAGCGCCCCGCCGTAGCGCCACGGCCGTCCCGTGACGGGGCCGGCCCCGACCCCCGTCACGCGTCCAGCCCAGGAGACGAGACATGCCCAGCTTCATCGACCGAGTGGTCCTTCACGTCGCCGGTGGCGACGGCGGCGACGGCTGCACGTCCATCCACCGCGAGAAGTTCAAGCCGCTGGCCGGACCCGACGGCGGGGACGGCGGGCACGGCGGTGACGTCGTCCTCGTCGCCGACCCCCAGGTCACCACCCTCCTGAGCTACCACCGCTCACCCCACCGCAGCGCCGGCAAGGGCACGCCCGGCATGGGGGACTGGCGTCGCGGCGTAGACGGCGCGGACCTGCGGCTGCCTGTCCCCGAGGGCACCGTCGTCAAGGACCGCGACGGCACCGTGCTGGCCGACCTCGTCGAGCCGGGCGCCACCTATGTCGCCGCGGCGGGAGGCACGGGCGGCCGCGGCAACTTCTCCCTGGCCTCCTCCAAACGGCGTGCCCCCGGCTTCCACCTTCTCGGTGAGCCGGGCGAGCGGCGAGACGTCGTCCTCGAGCTCAAGACCATTGCGGACGTCGCGCTCGTGGGCTACCCGAGCGCCGGGAAGTCCTCCCTCATCGCCGCGATGAGCGCTGCCCGCCCCAAGATCGCCGACTACCCCTTCACCACGCTCGTGCCCAACCTCGGGGTCGTCGAGGCGGGCGAGTCGCGCTACACGGTCGCGGACGTCCCGGGCCTCATCCCCGGTGCCTCCGAGGGACGCGGACTGGGCCTGGAGTTCCTGCGCCACATCGAGCGCTGCGCCGTCATCGTCCACGTCCTGGACTGCGCCAGCCTCGACTCCAGCCGCGACCCGCTGGCGGACCTCGACACCATCGAGGCCGAGCTCGCCGCCTACAGCACCCGGCTCGGGCAGGAGGAGAACGACCCGGCCCGCACCGGGCGCCTGCCCCTCATGGAGCGCCCGCGCGTCGTCGTGCTCAACAAGGTGGACGACCCCGACGGCGCGGCCATGGCCGAGATGGTGCGCGCCGACGTCGCCGCGCGCGGCCTGCCGGTCTTCGCAGTCTCCGCCCTGGCCCGCACCGGGCTGCGCCCGCTCAGCTTCGCCCTGGCCGCCCTCGTCGAGCAGGCCCGCCGAGACGCCCCCGCCGCCCTGGAGCCCGTGCGCGAGGTCATCCGCCCCGCCGCCGTCGCCCGCCGTACCCCGGAGGTGGTCGCCAACGTGCACCGCATCCACTACCCGGGGGAGGGGGAGGTCTTCCAGGTGCGCGGGGACAAGCCGGAGCGCTGGGTGCGCCAGACAGACTTCACCAACAACGAGGCGGTCGGCTACCTCGCGGACCGCCTGGCCACCGCAGGGGTCGAGACCGAGCTCGTCAAGGCCGGCGCCCACGCCGGTGACAGTGTGCTCATCGGCGAGGTCGAGGGCGGGGTCCTGTTCACCTGGGAGCCCACCGTCACCGCCGGTGCCGAGCTCCTGGGCGCCCGGGGCACCGACGTGCGGGTGGAGGACTACCACCGCCGCACCAACGTCGAGCGCCGTCGCCAGTACCACGCGTCCATGGACGCCAAGGAGGCCGCCCGCCAGCAGCTGCGCGACGAGGCCGCCGAGGGGCTGTGGACGGACGCCTCGAGCTGGGACCAGCAGGACTGAGCGCCATGACCGCCCCCGGGACCCGCCCCGCCCACCTTCCCCAGGGCGCGAGGATCGTCATCAAGATCGGCTCCTCCTCCCTCACGCGCGCCGACGGCGGGCTCGACCTCAACCGCATCGACGTCATCTCGTCGCTGGCCGCCAGGCTGCGCGCACGCGGTCACGACGTCGTCCTCGTCGCCTCCGGGGCCGTGGCCGCCGGACTGCCGACCCTGGGCATGGCCCAGCGCCCCACCGAGCTGCGGCTGCTGCAGGCCGCGGCCAGCGTGGGCCAGAGCCGCATCATGGGGCGGTGGGAGGCCTCCATGAGCGTGCACGGCCTGGTCGCCGCCCAGGTGCTGCTCACCGCCCACGACGTGGCCGTGCGCGAGCACTACCGCACCGTGCGAGAGACCTTCGACGCGCTGCTGTCCATGGGGGCCGTGCCGGTCGTCAACGAGAACGACGCCGTGGCCAACACCGAGTTCAACCTCGGCGACAACGACCACCTGGCGGCGCTGGTGGCGCACCTGGTGGCCGCCGACGTCCTCATCCTGCTCACCGACGTCGATGGCCTGTGGACGGCCCGCCCGGGATCCGCCGGGGCGAGGCCGATCCGCCTCGTGACGGACCCTGCCCAGCTGGCCGGGGTGGACGTCACGGGACGCGGCTCCTCACTGGGCACCGGGGGGATGCGCACGAAGGTCCAGGCCGCCACCCTCGCCTGCAGCTCGGGCACCGCCACCATCATCGCCTCGGCGGCCGACGTCGTCGAGCTCCTCGGCGGCCAGCAGGTCCCGCAGGACATGGGCACGTGGTTCCTGCCGACGGGGCCGCACCGGCCCTCCAGGCGCCTGTGGATGGCGCACGCCTCCCTGCCCCAGGGCAGGGTCCTGGTGGACGACGGTGCCGCCCGGGCGGTGACGGTCGGCAAGAAGTCCCTGCTGCTGCCCGGCGTCGTCGGCGTGGACGGCGACTTCGAGTCCGGCTCCGTCGTCGAGGTCGTCGGCGCGGCGGGACTGCTCGCCCGCGGCATCTGCCGCTACTCGGCGGCCGACCTGCGCGAGGTGCTCCAGGCGCGCCGCGACGGGGCTGGCGCGCCCGACCACGTCACCCCCGTCATCCACCGCGACGACCTCGCCGAGCTGCCCCGCACCACCCGGGGCTGAGGGCCCGGCGCGTCCGTGATCCGGGCGGCCCCCTCCGGCCGGTGACGGCCCTCACCTAGAGTGCAGCCATGACACACGACGCCACCAGCCAGACGACGGGTCGCCCGGTGCCCACGGACGAGGCCGCGCGCGCCGCCCAGCTCGTCACCGAGGTCGCCACCGCCGCCCGCCGGGCGCAGCGCCAGCTCGCCCCGCTCACCCGCCAGGACAAGGACGCCGCTCTGCACGCCCTCGCGGACGCGCTCGTGGAGGCCACCGACCGGGTCCTGGCCGCCAATGCTGAGGACCTGGCCCGAGCCCGCGAGCGAGGCATGAGCGAGGGCCTCATCGACCGCCTCGCCCTCGACGCCGGCCGCGTGGCCGCCGTCGCCGGCGCCGTGCGCGACGTCGCCGCCCTGCCGGACCCGGTCGGCGAGATCGTGGACGGCCAGAGGCTGCCCAACGGGCTGCGCGTGCGACGCCGGCGCGTGCCCATCGGCGTCGTCGGCATGATCTACGAGGCCAGGCCCAACGTCACGGTGGACGTCGCCGCCCTGGCCCTGAAGTCCGGCAACGCCGTCGTCCTGCGTGGCGGAAGCGCCGCCGAGGCCACCAACGCCGTCATCGTCGAGATCCTGCGCGCGGCGCTGGCCGGCTGCGGCCTGAGCCCCGACCTCGTGGCCACGGTGGACCCGGCCGGACGCCCCGGCGCCACCGCCCTCATGCGGGCCCGGGGGCTCGTCGACGTCCTCGTCCCCCGAGGCGGCGCCGGGCTCATCAAGGCCGTCGTCGAGTCCTCCCAGGTGCCGGTCATCGAGACCGGCTCAGGCAACTGCCACGTCTACGTCGACGCCTCCGCGGACCTGGACGACGCCGTGCGCATCATCATCAACGCCAAGACCCAGCGGGTGGGCGTGTGCAACGCCGCCGAGACCCTCCTCGTCCACGAGGACGTCGCCGAGGCCTTCCTGCCCCGCGCCGCCCGGGCCCTGTGGGAGCGCGGCGTCACCCTCCACGCCGACGACGCCGTCCGCGCCCTGCTCGCGGCGCCCGGCACCGAGGGTGCCCTCGTGGCCGCCACCGAGGAGGACTGGGCCACCGAGTACGGCAGCCTCGACCTGGCCGTGCGCGTCGTCACCGACGTCCACGAGGCCACTGAGCACGTGCGCCGCTACTCCACCGGCCACACCGAGGCGGTCCTCGCCCAGGACCTGCGCGTGGTCAACGCCTTCACCGCGGGCGTTGACTGCGCCGTCGTCATGGTCAACGCCTCCACGCGCTTCACCGACGGCGGCCAGCTGGGCCTGGGCGCCGAGCTGGGCATCTCCACCCAGAAGCTCCACGCCCGCGGCCCCATGGGCCTGGCGGCGCTGACGACCACCCAGTGGGTTGTCGAGGGCGACGGGCACGTGCGCCCGTGAACGGATGAGGGGGAGCGCGTGACACGCCTGGTACGCACCCGCGGACGCCTCATCGCCGTCCTGACCATCGTCGTGGCCTCCATCCTGCTGGTGTGGCTCGCCTCGGTGGTGCTCGGCTCGCGCACCGGGGCGGGCACCAGACCGGGTATCGACATGACCACCCCGGCTCCCGCACCCTCGGTCACCGCGACGCCCACCGCACCTGAGGACGTCGCCCCGACGGGGCAGGAGACGGCCGCACCCACTCAGGCCCCCGTCGTCAACGACCCTCAGGCCCCGGCCCAGCCCGCCTCACCTGCCGACGACGACGTCGATGACGACACCGACGACGACGTCGATGACGACCACGACTGAGCGACGCCGGGTCCCCCGCAGGCGCCGACGCCGAACGGCGACCGGCTCACACGAGCCGGTAGCCCATGCCGCGGACGTTGAGGATCCGCTCCTTGCCGATCTTGCCCCTGAGGTAGGACACGTAGACCTCGACCACGTTGGAGCCGGGGTCGAAGTCGTAGCCCCACACCGTGCTGAGCAGCTGCTGCCTGCTGAGCACCTGACCGGGGTGACGCATGAAGGTCTCAGCGAGGGCAAACTCGCGGGCGGAGAGCTCGACGGCGGCCCCCGAGACCTCCATGACCCGTCTGCGCAGGTCCAGGACCAGGCCGTCGTGGCTCAGGCGCATGGGATCGGAGGCGCCCACCACGGCCTCGTCGCGCAGCCGCAGCCGCACCCGGGCGAGGAGCTCCTCGAAGGAGAAGGGCTTGGGGACGTAGTCGTCCGCGCCCGACTCCAGGCCCTTGACCCGGGCCGCCACCGAGGAGCGGGCGGTGAGCATGATGACCGGCACGCGCACACCCTGGCCCCGGATCTGCTCCAGGACGGTGAACCCGTCGACGTCCGGCAGCCCGACGTCGAGGATGATGAGGTCCGTCTCGCCGCTGACCGCCAGGCTGATGGCCTCGGTGCCCGAGGCCGTGGCCTCAGCGCTGAAGCCGGCGGCCTTGAGGCCCTTGAGCAGGAAGGAGGCGATGCGCGGCTCGTCCTCGACCACCAGGATGCGGCTCATAGGAGGTGCCCCCTCGTCGTGCGGGTCCCCGACGGCGTGCTGTGACTCTGCCCGTACGGTATCCGAATCGTGAACCGTGAACCGGCTCCGGCGACCGAGCTGATGTCCAAGGTGCCGTGGTGGGCGCCGACGATGTTCTCGACGATGCTCAGGCCCAGGCCCGAGCCGGTGGACATGCGCTTGGCGGCGGTGCCGCGCCAGAAGCGCTGACGCACCAGCTCCAGCTCCTCGGGCGCGATGCCGATCCCCTCATCCGTCACCCACAGGAGGAGCTCGGTGTCCGTCGCCCGTGACCCCAGGGTGACGCGCGTGCCGGCATCCGAGTACTTCACGGCGTTGGCGGCCAGCTGCAGCCAGGCCTGGCTCAGGCGCTGGGGGTCCAGCTCGCGCACGGCGGTGGTGGTCTCCTGAAGGACCCACACGCGCGGGCCCAGGACCTGCGCCTTGTCGAAGACGCTTGCGGTCAGCTCGCCCACGTCGGTGGGCTTGGGGAGGAAGGAGTCGGTCCCGGTGGTCCTGGCCAGCTCGAGCAGGTCGTTGGCCATCGCGCCCATACGGTCGAGCTCCTCGATGGCCAGGGTACGGGTGCGGCTGACGTCATCGGCGTCCGTGGGATCGAGCAGCTCGAGGTGACCGCGGACGATGGTGATGGGGGTGCGCAGCTCGTGCCCGACGTCGTCGAGCATGGCGCGCTCGGCCTCGACCGAGCGCTGGACCCGGTCCAGCATCCGGTTGACGGCCCGCGCCAGGACGCCCAGGTCGTCGCGTCCGCGCACGGGAACCCGTGTGCTCAGGTCCTGGGGGCCGATCGACTCGGTGGCGGTGCGCAGCTCGCCGATGGGTGCCAGGAGCCGCTCCAGGACGAACCAGGCCAGCGCGGTCACCAGGGCGACGGTGAAGACTGCGGCCACGGCGTACATCACCATGGTGCGACGCAGTGAGGCCTCGGCGGTGCCCAGGTCGATGACATGCGCCAGCGCCGCCTGGTTCGTGCCGTCTCGCAGCGGCACGACCATGACCCGGTAGGTGCTCTGGGCGGTGCGCACGGTTGTCGTGGTCGAGTCCCTCGCCGTGCTCAGGACGGCGAGGCGCTCGATGAGCTGCGGGTCCTCCTGGGGCCGGCGGTTGGTCGAGGCGGAGGAGAAGAAGGCGCTGAGGCTCTCGCCGTCGAAACCCAGGACGCTCTCGCCGGCACCAACCACGGACTGCCGGATGTAGGTGCGCACCACGCTGGAGGCGTCGGTGAGGACCTGCCCGGTGCCGGGGTCGATCCCGGCGGCCGCCAGCTGCTCGAGCCTCTGGCGGCCGCGGTCGAGCTGCTCGTCGATGTCCGCGTGCAGTGTCTGGCGTCCGAGCACCCACACGATGCCCCCGCAGGTGAGCAGGGCGATGCTCGACACCAGGATGATGGCGGCCATGACCCGTACACCGACGGTGGCCGAGGGCTTGATGTGCTCGACGTCCACGTCGCTAGTGTGCCCGCCATGGCCGGTTAACGGTGCCATGGGCGGGCGCGCTGCCCGAGGGCCGTCGGGCTCACCGGCCCACGCCCCGGTAGGTCCAGCCGGCCTCCCGCCACAGCGTGGGATCGAGCGCGTTGCGGGCGTCGACGATGACCGGGCGGGCGACGAGCCGGGCGGCTCGGTGGGGGTCGAGCCCAGTGAGCTCGCGCCACTCGGTGCCGAGGACCACCAGGTCGGCGCCGTCCAGCGCCCGCCACACGTCCGGGGCGACGGCGAGACCGGGGTGCAGGCGCCGCACCTGCTCACCGGCCTGCGGGTCGTGGACGGTGACTGCGGCACCCAGCTGGGACAGTCTGTCGGCGACCTCCAGGGCCGGGGAGTCACGCAGGTCGTCACTGTCGGGTTTGAAGGCGGCGCCCAGGACGGTTACGGCGGCTTCCTCCACGCTGCCGCCGCAGCACTCGACTGCGAGTCGCACGACACGGTCGCGCTGACCCCGGTTGATGGTGTCGACCGCGGCCAGCAGCTGGGCCAGGGGCTCGACCCCCAACAGCGAGGCGCTCGCCCCCAGGGCGCGGATGTCCTTGGGCAGGCAGCCGCCGCCGAATCCCACCCCGGCCCGCAGGTAGCGGGCGCCGATCCGTGCGTCGTGCCCCAGGGCGCGGGCCAGGACCGTCACATCGCCTCCGGTGGCGTCGCACATGGAGGCCATGGCGTTGATGAAGCTGATCTTCATGGCCAGGAAGGCGTTGGCGGAGGTCTTGACGAGCTCGGCGGTGGCGTAGTCGGTGAGGATGCGCGGGGCGCCCTCGTCGAGGATCCGGGCGTAGACCTCATCCAGCACCGACTGTGCGGCCTGCGCCTGCTCGGGCCGGTCGGGCAGGCCATAGACGATGCGGTCGGGGTGGAGCGTGTCGTGGACGGCGAAACCCTCCCTGAGGAACTCGGGGTTCCACACCAGGTGGGCCCGCCCGGCGAGCGCGTCGGCGAGCCCTGCGGCCGTACCCACCGGCACTGTCGACTTGCCGACGACCAGCGGCCGGCGCCGCCCGTCCAGGTGCTGCACCAGCATGTCGAGCGCGGAGCGCACCTGAGACAGGTCGGCCTCACCCGAGCCGGAAGTCTGGGGGGTGCCCACCGCGATGAAGTGGACGTCGGCCCCGGCCACCTCCTGGGCGGTGGGCTCACGGGTGAAGCGCAGCCTGCCGGCGTCAACACCCGCCTTGAGCAGCTCGGGCAGGCCCGGCTCGTAGAAGGGGACCCTGCCCTGGGCCAGGGCGGCGACCCGTTGCGTATCGGTGTCGATGCCCAGCACGTCATGGCCGAGGTGGGACATGGCGGCGGCATGGACCGCACCCAGGTAGCCGCATCCGACAACTGTCACACGCATGAGCTTCTCCTCAGGTTGATGATGCAGGACGACGGTCTTGGTGCCAGGCTCCTGCGCGCCCAGGCGGTGAGCCACGCCCTGGCGGCGGGGCGGAAGGCGTGGACGAGGATGAGACGCAGTGCCGCGCTGCGGCGGTACAGGCTCAGACGCTCCGCGCGTGCGGGCACCGCGGCGCACATGCGCTCCAGGACGGGGGAGAGGCGCTCGGCGCCCCGCTCGCTCAGACGGCCCTGGACGGCCATGAGCTCGGCGTGGGCGATGAGATTGCCCAGGTCCAGCTCGGGCTCGGCCAGGCAGACGGTGTCCAGGTCGAGCAGGCTCAGGGTCTCACCGCTCCACAGCAGCTGGCCGTCATGCAGGTCGCGGTGGCTGAGAGTCAACGGGCTCGGGGCCTGCCGGGTGAGCGCGGCGCAGGTGGTGCCCACCGCACGTGCCAGGGCACGGGGGTCATCGACCAGCCCGGCCAGCAGCCCGCGCCGCCCGGCGTCGTCGAGCCAGCGCCTGAGGACCTCGGCCTCCTGACGGGGGCCGTGGACGGGCAGGTCCGCGTTGGGCCGGGACAGCCCGCCCCACACCTCCGCTAGGCGCTTCCAGCCCTCCATCCCGGCGTCACCGAGCTCGGCGAGGCTGCGTCCGGGTACCCGCTCCAGGTCGATATGCGCCTGACCGACGTCCAGGACGCGCGGGACGCGCAGACCCATGGCAGTGAGGACCTCGGTGGCGGCCCGTGCACCTGGTGACGGTGCGGCACGTAAGGGCCGGGTGGCCTTGCGCACCCGGTCGGGCGCCAGCACCACCGCGCGCCGGGCCGCCCGGTGGACGACGAGCTCGCCGACCAGTGCGGGCGACAGGGCCGCAAGCGCCGGGTCGCACGCGTAGGGCAGCATGCGCACGCGCCCGTCCGGCTCCAGGTGCCCGGCCCTGAGCCGGCCCTGCTCGTCACGGCACTCGATGCTGACGGAGCCGTCCCGGGCGGGCCAGGCCCGCCGGAGGCCCTCGATCCGGGCGAGTGCGTCCAGGGTGCCGGTGGCGGGTGCGGGATGCGGACCGGCGGCGGTGCCCCTGCTGGCGTCGTCGGTGCTCATGGCGCTGCCTTAGCGTGCTCAGCGCATGCGCGCTCCAGGTGCGCGAGACGGGCGCTGATGGCCTCGGCCCAGGAGGGCTGCGCGTGCCGCAGCGGCTCGGTCAGGCGTGAGAGCCCGGCCAGGGTGGTGGCCGCCCACAGCTGGTTCCTGTCCGGTACCCGCCCCGCCTCCTGGCGGTACCCTTCCAGCAGGGCGGTGCCCGCCTCCGGCGGGCAGACCGCCAGGTAGGAGCCCAGGTCGGTGGCGGCGGGAGCGAGACGGGCCCGGTCGAAGTCCGTCAGCCACAGCGCCCGGCTGACGGGGTCGGCCAGGACCTGGTCGGGCGAGGCATCGCCGTGGAGGAGGACCGCAGCCCCCTCCACCCGAGGCGGCAGCACGGCCAGGAGCGCGCGGGTCCGGCGGGCCAGGGCGGGGGCCAGGGGCTCAAGGGTGCGTGCGTGGACCCGCACGAGCGCGTCGGCGGTGACGGGAGCGCTGTCGAGCACCGCCGTGACCTCAGCGGGCAGTGAGGACGTCGAGGCGTGCAGCCTGGCGAGCAGGGCGCCGGCCCGGCGGGTGCCCTCCAGGTCCGGTGTCCGTTCCAGGTCGGTGCTGCCGCACAGCTGCTGAAGGCTGTAGTGCTCCGGGTCCCAGTCCCCGCCCAGCTCGGTGAGCCGCGGCACGGGCACCGCCCGTCCGGCGGCACGGTGGATCGTCTCGACACGTCGCCCGCCTGAGGCGCGTACGCGCAGCACCCCGTCAGGCGTGCGCAGCACCAGGCGTCTGACCGGGTTGTAGCGCAGCACCGCCTCTGGGGCGATCTGCTCCAGCAGCCCGCGCTCGCGGGCCCGCCCCAGGTACTCGACGAGCTTGGGGTCCGCGAGCTCGGGGCCGGCCTGGAGGATGAGCCCCCGGGGCAGGGGACGGGTGAGGACCGGCACGCCCCGGCGTTCGGCACGGCGCCGGACCTTGGTGGCCTTGGGGGCGGCGGCGGGCCACAGCACGCGCGCCCAGCCGGCGCTGCGCTCCGAGTGGGGCGCGGACAGCCCCATGAGCACACCGGTCCCCGGCTTGATGCGCAGCCGTGCGGCGCGCACCGGCCGGCCGAGCAGCTCACTGAGGGCGTCGGCGTCCAGGACGGTCTGCACGACACTGAGGACCAAGGTGCTCATGCTCCGGCCTCCGCATGCGGGGCGGTGGCGTGTGCCCCGCGTGACGTCGTGGCGGGCGCGGCCCCGGCCCAGGTGCGGAAGACCTCGGAGGAGGCCAGCAGCCGGCTGGGTGCGCCATCCATGAGGATCCGGCCGTCCTGGAGCCACACGACGCGGTCGGCGCGCAGCGCCGCCTGCGGGTCGTGGGTGACGGTCAGGGTGGTGCGGCCCGCGACCAGGTGGTCGATGGCGTCGAGCACGATGGCGGCGGCGTCCTGATCCAGCCCCGTGGTGGCCTCATCGAGCACGACGATCCGGCAGTCGCGCAGCAGGGCGCGGGCGATCGCCACGCGCTGACGCTGGCCGCCGGACAGGGTCCCGCCCCTCTCACCGACCGAGGTGTCGTAGCCCTGGGGCAGTGCGCGGATGAAGTCGTCGGCGAAGGCGGCGCGCGCCGCCCGCTCGACCTCCTCGTCGCCGGCCGCGGGACGTGACAGCCGGATGTTCTCCCGGATGCTGCCGGTCAGCAGGACGGCCTCCTGGTGCAGCACCGAGACCTGGGAGCGCAGGTGGCTCAGGCTCAGCTCGGTCAGTGGCTGCCCGTCCAGGCTCACGGTGCCGGAGGTGGGGTCCATGGCCCGCACCACGAGGGAGGCGAGCGTCGACTTGCCCGATCCTGAGGGGCCGACCAGTGCCACGTGCTCACCGGGGCGGATGGTCAGGCTGATGCCGTGCAGCACCTCGGTGCCCTCGTAGGCCGCCCTGACACCGTCGAAGCGCAGCATGCCCCGCACACGGCGCAGCACGATGCCGTGACGTGGGGAGACGATCTCGGGCTCGATGGCCATGAGAGTGGCGACGCGCTCGCCCGAGGCCGCGGCCCGGGAGATACGACCGGTGTACTTGGCCATGTCCCGCAGGGGCTTCATCGTCGTGCGCAGGTAGGTGGTGAACAGCACCAGGTCCCCGGGCGTCATGGCGCCCTGAAGGACGCGCAGACCGCCTCCGACCATGACGACGGCGGTCGCCACCCCGACGATGACGTCGGTGCGCCGCTCCAGGCGCGCCGCGATCCGCCGGGACTGGACGCCCTGACGCAGGGAGGCCGTGTTGACTCCGCTGAAGCGCGCCTGCAGGAGGGGCTCGAGCCCGTAGGCCTGGACCACCTTGATGGCGCCGAGAGCCTCCTGGGCGGTGTTGGCCAGGTTGCCCTCGGAGCGTCGGCTGCGCCGGGAGGCAGCGGTGATCCGCTTGGAGCTGCCCGAGGACGTCAGAGCGAAGGCTCCCACCGCCAGGAGCACGACGACGGACAGCAGCGGGTCGAGCACGACCATGACGACGAGCATCACCAGCAGGGTCAGGACGTTGGCCGCCAGGGGCAGGCCCGCCGTGACGGCCACCTCCTGCATGCGGTTGACGTCGGAGACGAGGCGCTGGACGGTGTCGGCGCTGCGGTTGCGGGCGTGGAACTGCTGGGACAGGCCCTGGACGTGGCCGAAGGCCCGCGCCCGCAGGGAGGCGGAGGTGCGTGAGCCCACCAGCGTGAATGCCAGGGTGGCCATGTAGTTGAACAGTGCGCGTGCCGCCACGAGCACCACCAGGGCGGCGCCCAGCGCGAGCAGCAGGCCGGGTCCGGCCGGGGTGGCTCCGGTCGGCGTGCCCAGGGAGGCGACGACGGAGTCGACGACCATCTTCATGGGCCAGGGCTCAAGGACGCGGAAGCCGACCTCCGCCAGGAGCGCGACGGTGCCGCCGACCATGAGGCGCCAGTGCGGTGCGGCGTCGGGACGGATGAGGCGCAGGGTCTGGCGCAGCGCCGAGGGCTCGCGGCCGCCCGCCTGGGCGCGCGGGGCCGGCGGGGGTGTGCTGCCGATGACGTCGTCACCGCTCATGGGACGCCTCCACGGGTGTGAGGATGGTGTCCACCACCGAGCGCCAGGAGTGCCTCTCGACGGCGTGACGGCGTGCGCGCCGACCCAGGTCGCTGCGCCGGGCCGGGTCGGCCGCCAGCGCGTCGAGAGCCTCGGCCAGTGCCGGGGGGTCGGAGGGCGGCACGAGGACTGCGGCGTCACCCACGAGCTGGGGCACCTGCCCGACGTCGGAGGCCACGACCGCGAGCCCGGCCGCCATGTACTCCAGCACCTTCAGGGGGGAGAAGTACTGCTGCTCCTGTCCACCCAGGTTCGGGTAGGGGGCGACGCCGATGGCCGAGCCCGCCAGGTGCGAGGGCATGAGCTCGGGTGCGATGGCGCCGCGCAGGTCGACCCGCGTCCCGAGTCTGGCGGCGCGCCGCTGCAGACAGGCCATCTCGGGTCCGTCCCCCAGGACGCGCAGCTGCCAGCCTCCGCGCGACAGGCTCGCCGCCTCCAGGAGGTCGGCCACGCCGTGCCAGGGCTTGAGGGTGCCCACGAAGGTGACGACGACCCTGCCGGGGTCCTCGGGCCGGGGACGGATGCGCTCGACGCTCACCCCGTTGGGGACGGTGCGCACGCGTGCGGTCGCCTCGGCGGGCAGGGCGGGGACCGCTCGGCCCAGGGCGTCGCGTACCCACTGCGTCACCGGCTCCGAGACGCACACGGTGCTGGTTGCGCTCGTCACCTGCAGGCGCAGCAGCACCCATGCCAGGGACTCGTCCACCAGGTGACGGTGGCGGCGCTGCTCCTCGATGAGCGGGGAGTTGACCTCCAGGACGCCGGGGACGCCCAGCGCCTGCGTGATCTCGGTCAGTGCCGCGCTGAACAGTGAGTAGCGCTCGTAGACCATGTCCGTGCCCCGGGCGCGCACCATCCGAGCGACCTGGTGCGAGGCCTCGAGCTGGGCGTGCTCGCGTGAGGCCGGGTCACGGGCGTCCACGGCCAGCCGGTGGACCGTGAGGTCGGCGAGGTCAGCGGGACGGTGGTCGCCGGTGCGGGCCGTGTAGAGGGTCACCTCATGGCCACGGGCTCGCATCTGACGGATGACCTCCTGGACGTGCACGCAGGCGCCCTTGGTGCCGAAGACCGGGATGCCCGGGTCGGTGCAGACGTAGGCGATGCGCATGCTCACCGCCCCCGTCGTCCGGGCGCCTGCCAGCCCGACAGGACCGCGGCCTGGCGGCGAGAGTCGAACTGCTGCTCGATGAGGCGACGGGCGGAGCGGGCCAGCTCGAGGGTGCCAGTGGCGCCCGAGGCGATGGCGCCCAGGGCGCGGGCCAGCTCCTCGGGCGATCCCGGGGGCAGCAGCACCCCCGTCTCGCCGTCGCGCACCACCTCGGGCAGCCCTGACACGGCCGTGGCCACCACGGGGGTCCCGCAGGCCATGGACTCCAGCACCACGGTGGGAAGGCCGTCGAGGTTGCCGTCGGGTGCCTCGACGCAGGGGGCGGCGAAGACGTCGGAGCGGGCCAGCAGCTCGCGCACCTCCGCCTGGGTCATGGGGCCGAGCAGACGCACGTGCTCTGCCAGTCCCAGTGAGCGGATCTGCTCGCTCAGCGCCGGGTGCTCGTCGCCCTCGCCGGCGATGTCGACCTGCACGGCGACGCCGTCGTCGAGCAGGATCCGGGCCGCCCGGATGAGGTCGGTGAAGCCCTTCTTGACGACGAGCCGCCCCACCGCGCACACCCGCAGCGGCGTGCCCACGGGATGCGGGTCGCGGTAGGGGAAGCGGGCGAGCTCGAGCGCGTTGTAGCGCAGGCTGATGCGCGCCCCGCTGCCCGCCAGCAGCCGGCCGAGGTAGTCCTCGTTGAACCTGCTGATGGCGATGACCCGGTCGGCGTCAACGCACACGCGCCGCAGCCACACGGGGTCCACCGACTCGTGGAAGATGTCCTTGGCGTGGGTGGTGACCGTGTAGGGCACGCCGGTCAGTGAGGAGGCGATCCACGCCAACCTGCCGGCCAGGGAGGCGAAGTGGGCGTGCAGGTGCTCGATGCCGTCGGCGCGCACGAGGCGGGCCAGCTCCAGGCCCTGGGCGACCTCGTCGCCGGGCAGGGTGGTCAGTGCCGGCAGGATGCGTGCGAGGCGCTCCGGGTCGGTCCCCTCCAGGCACCGGGACATCTGGTCCCACATCTCGCTGCCCTTCCAGGGACGGCTGACCCAGTGCACGCCCGCCCGCACGCGTGCGATCTCCGGGTGGAAGCGGCTGTCCGTGGTGGGGCGCAGCGCGTAGATGGACAGGTCGTCCCCCAGCGCCTCCCGTGCCAGCATCTCGGTGACGATGAAGGTCTCGGAGAAACGGGGGTAGACCTTGAGGACGTAGCCGATGCGTGTCATGCCGCCCACCCCTGCTGGGTGTCGTCGGTGAGCAGCGCGTGCGCGAGCACCGGCACGCTCGCCAGACCCGTCAGGTCGATGCGCTCGCGGCTCACGTGCCGGCCGACCGCCGAGGCCGCCCACCGTCCCAGGGCCGCCGGGTCGGTCTGTGATAAGCGCAGGAGCTCGACGGCGCCGTGGCGCGCCAGGGACCTGGCCCGGATGAGCTGCTCGAGACGGGGCGTCTCTCGGGGGACCACGAGGGCGGGCGTCGAGGTCGACAGGATCTCGCACAGGGTGTTGTACCCGCCCATGGAGATGACGGCGGCGGCGTCGTTGACGTGGTGGCTCATCCCGGGCCAGGCCCGCACCACCAGGGTGCGCGGGCCACCGGCGCGGGCGACCTGCGCGACCTCGGGCTCGCCGAGCTGGGGGCCGCAGACCACCACGTGCCGGTGCCCGGCGGGCGGCTCCATGGCGGCGGCGTGGCGGAGCAGAGGCAGGGCGTCCGAGCCCCCTCCGGCCGTGGTCAGCACGAAGGGGCCGGGAGGCACCGGGGACGTGGTGCCCGGGGTGTCGACGGCGCGTCGTCCCAGCGCCAGGTAACCGGTGAAGCGCACCCGGTCCGCCAGCGCCTCGGGGCCCTCCCCGGTGCGCAGGAGGTTGTGCACGGCGGGGTCGCCGTAGACCCACACCTGGTCGATGAGCTCGCGCAGCTGGTGGCCGGGTCCGAGCCCCGCCCACTCCCGGGCCATGGTCTCCGGCTCGTCCAGGACCTCGCGCAGCCCCAGGACCACGCGTGTGCCGGGGTGCAGCCGCCTGAGCGAGCGCAGTGGCTCCAGCAGCTCGTGGCGCACACCGTAGGGGTGGCGGTCGATGATGAGCAGGTCGGGCGCGAAGGAGGTCAGGGCCGCCTCAAGCACCTGGGAGCGCAGTGCACGCAGCTGGGCCCGTGTGGAGCGCAGGCGCCGGGGCCGGTACCCGTCGGCCGACTTCATGATGCCGGGGAGCACCAGCCAGTCGAAGCCCGGGGGCACCTCGAAGCCCGCGCCGGGTGTCAGCCCGGCCACGAGCAGGCCGGTGACCTGGGCGTGGGTGAGTGCGGGAAGGGCCCGGGCCAGGTGGTGGGCCAGGGCGAGGTTGCGGCGCAGGTGACCCAGCCCCTGGGCGTCGTGGCTGTAGAGCATCACCTTGATGGGCGCGGTGGCCATGCTGCCTCCTCGTGGTTGACCGGGGCGGTGGTGCCAGGCCGGTGGGGCCTGTTCCTACGGTGCCGAGACCGGTCAAGGTCACGATGAGGTCAGAATGAGGAAGCTCTAAGGGTGTGCGCTCTCAGGGTGGTGGGGGGGTGCCCCTATGTGGTGTGTCAAGCGGCGGCGGGTAGTTTCGTGGCTGGTTGTGGGTCGTAGAGGGCTCCATCTCGGATCATGGCGTGCAGGGTCAGGATGCGGCGGTGGGCCAGGGCGAGAACGGCCTGGTTATGACGCTTGCCCTGGTCTCGTTTGCGCTGGTAGTAGGCCCGGGAGACGGGGTCGGAGCGCAGGGAGGCGAAGGCGGACAGGAACATGGCGCGCTTGAGCCTCTTGTTGCCGCCGTGGGAGACGTGCTCACCACGGATCGATGAGCCGGAGCGGCGTGTGACGGGAGCGAGCCCGGCGTAGGAGGCCAGCTGGGCGCCGGTGTCGAAGGTCTTGCCCAGGGTCTCGGCCAGGAAGACGGCGGCGGTCCTGACCCCGATCCCGGGCATGGAGATCAGGACCTCATAAAGAGGGTGGGCCTCCACCAGGGCCTCGACCTGGGCGGCGACATCGGCCCGCTGAGCGTGCAGGGCGATGAGCTGCCTGGCCAGGTGAGGTAGCACCGTTGCGGCGGCGTCGGTGCCGGCGACCACCACGGTCTGGTGCTCCAGGGCCGAGACGATCTGGCCGGCCCAGGTGGCGTGCCGCCTGCACCCGTGCTTCTTGAGCCTGGCGTCAATCCTTGCCTTGCCCGCTCGCTTCAGATCGGCTGGGGTGGGCCAGGCGGCGATGACCTCCAAGACGGCGTCGTGCTCCAGCCAGGGCCCCACCACGGCCTCGAGGGCGGGGTGGATCTGGGTGTACAGGCCCCGGATCCGGTTAGCGCTCTGGTTGACCTGGCGGGCCAGGTCCAGGTCGAATCCCGTGAGCATCGACAAGGCGGCCGCGTCCTCGTCCGAGGCGCTGACGGCTCTCAGGGTGTGAGGCATGCTCCTGGCCGCGCCGGCGATGACGGCCGCGTCCTTCGCGTCGGTCTTGGCGCTGCCCGGCGTCAGGTCGGCGATGCGTCGCATCGACAGTCCGGGCAGGTAGCCCACGGTGATGCCCATGTCCTGGGCCACCGCCACGGCCAGGGCCCCGATGGTGGCGGGCTGGTCGACCACCACCAGCAGCCTCCCGTGGTCGGCCAGCTTGCCGTAAAGGGAACGCAGACGTGCCTCGTCATTGGGAAGGGGCTTGTCGAGGACCTTCCGCCCGTCCCGGCTCAGGGCCGTGGCCCAGTGGTCCGTCTTGCCGACGTCGATGCCGATGAAGACCTCGATGTCCTCGATATCCATCTCTCCTGCCGCCTCTCGGTCAAGTCGATACGGGGCCAGCCGGTGGACGACCGGTTCCGCACCCACGTTACGAAAGACCTCACACGCGGTGGGTCGTTCCCCTTATCAGCGGTCACCAGCGTCCGGCTGCTGCGGGTGACAACACCCCCCGGATCATCTACGGACAGGGGCAAGACATCATGCCCACAGCAACTGG
>NZ_JBPPGD010000005.1:0-8114 GCF_051303165.1 Actinomyces sp. W5033
CCCCTCCCACACCTGGGGGGGTGGGCCCCGACGCGTGCGCCCGCACCTCCTGCCGTCTCACCGGGCCCGGCAGGCCGCCGTCGGAAACGGGGCCGGGTAGTATCCACGAATGTGTTCGGGATCGCAAGAACCTGGGGGTCCGGATCATAGTGGAGGGTGGAGGCGGCGTGTACGCTAGCGCTTTGCGTCCATTGTGTGTACTGGCACGAGTGTGATCGCCCGACGAGGGACAGGCCGTGGCCTGGACCCGCGGCGACGGACCCGGCCGGCGCCGCGCAGTGCACGCAGAGTGATCCCCGAGATGAGGGAAGGATCCCCCTTTGGCTGCCTCGCGCACCTCTGCACCTACCGCCGCTGACATCGCCGCGCGCACCGCGTCGCGTCGCATCAACTTCGCGAAGATCCCGGAGCCCATGCAGGCCCCGAACCTTCTCGCCCTGCAGACCGAGTCCTTCGACTGGCTCGTCGGCAACGAGAAGTGGCGCCAGCGCGTCAACGCCGCGAACGCCGAGCGACCCGGCTCCCTGCCTGACACCTCCGGTCTTGAGGAGATCTTCGACGAGATCTCCCCGATCGAGGACTTCGGCGAGACGATGGCCCTGTCCTTCCATGACCACCGCTTCGAGGATCCCAAGTACACGGCCGAGGAGTGCCAGGAGAAGGACCTCACCTACTCCGCGCCCCTGTACGTCGTCGCGGACTTCGAGAACTTCCAGACCGGTGAGATCAAGTCGCAGACGGTCTTCATGGGTGACTTCCCGCTCATGACTGACAAGGGCACCTTCATCGTCAACGGCTCCGAGCGCGTCGTCGTCTCCCAGCTGGTGCGCTCCCCGGGCGTCTACTTCGAGCGCGCCACCGAGAAGGCCACGGACAAGTACGTCTACAACGCCAAGTTCATCCCCTCGCGCGGCGCCTGGCTCGAGTTCGAGATCGACAAGAACGACCACGTCGCTGTGCGCGTGGACCGCAAGCGCAAGCAGGACATCACCGTCTTCCTCCTCGCCCTGGGCATGGACGAGGCGGAGATCCGCGAGGAGTTCAAGGCCTACCCCGTCCTGACCTCGGTGCTCGACGAGGACCGCAAGGTCACCACGCAGGACGAGGCCCTGCTCGACATCTACAAGAAGATCCGTCCCGGTGAGCCGCCGAGTGTCGAGGCCGGCCGCACCCTGCTGGAGAACTTCTACTTCAACCCCAAGCGCTACGACCTGGCCAAGGTGGGTCGCTACAAGATCAACAAGAAGCTCGGCCTGGCCGCCGAGCTGGCCGACTCCGTCCTGCGCATCGAGGACATCACCGCCGCCATCAAGTACCTCCTGGCGCTGCACGCCGGCGAGGCGGGCGTCGAGGGCGTCCAGGACGGGGAGGTCGTCGAGGTCGCCGTTGACTTCGACGACATCGACCACCTGGGCAACCGCCGTATCCGCGCCGTCGGCGAGCTCATCCAGTCGCAGGTGCGCACCGGCATGAGCCGTATGGAGCGTCAGGTGCGCGAGCGCATGACCACCCAGGACGTCGAGGCCATCACGCCCAACACCCTTATCAACATCCGCCCCGTGACCGCGGCCATCAAGGAGTTCTTCGGGACCTCCCAGCTGAGCCAGTTCATGGACCAGAACAACCCGCTGGCGGGCATGACGCACAAGCGCCGCCTGTCCGCGCTGGGCCCCGGCGGCCTGTCGCGTGAGCGTGCCTCCATGGACGTGCGCGACGTGCACACCTCCCACTACGGGCGCATGTGCCCCATCGAGTCCCCCGAGGGCCCCAACATCGGCCTCATCGGCTCGCTGGCCACCTTCGCCCGCATCAACCCCTTCGGCTTCGTCGAGACCCCCTACCGCGTGGTGCGCGACGGCGAGATCACCGACGAGACCCACTACCTGACGGCCGACGACGAGGACCGCCACGTCATCGCCCAGGCCAACGTCGAGCTCACCGAGGACGGGCGCCACTTTGCCGAGGACCGGGTCCTGTGCCGCGTCACCGGTGGTGAGCCCGCCCTGGTCGCCGCCGACGAGGTGGACCTCATGGACGTCTCCCCGCGCCAGATGGTGTCGGTGGGAACCTCCCTCATCCCCTTCCTCGAGCACGACGACGCCAACCGCGCCCTCATGGGTGCGAACATGCAGCGCCAGGCCGTGCCGCTCATCCGTCCCGACGCCCCGCTCGTGGGCACGGGCATGGAGCGGCGCACCGCCGTGGACGCCGGCGACGTCCTCGTGGCCACCAAGCCCGGTGTCGTCACCGAGGTCTGCGCGGACTTCGTGCGCGTGGCCAACGACGACGGCTCTGAGACGGTCTACAAGGTCGCCAAGTTCCGCCGCTCCAACCAGGGCAACTGCTACAACCAGCTCGTCGTGGCCAACGAGGGCGAGCACGTCGAGGCCGGCAGCGTCCTGGCCGACGGCCCCGCCACCGAGGGCGGCGACCTGGCGCTGGGCCAGAACCTCCTGGTCGCCTTCATGACCTGGGAGGGCCTGAACTACGAGGACGCCATCATCATCTCCCAGCGCGTCGTCGCCGAGGACCTGCTGACCTCGATCCACATCGAGGAGCACGAGGTGGACGCCCGCGACACCAAGCTCGGTGCCGAGGAGATCACCCGCGACATCCCCAACGTCGCCGAGGAGACCCTGGCCAACCTCGACGAGCGCGGCATCATCCGCATCGGCGCCGAGGTCCGCAGCGGCGACATCCTCGTCGGCAAGGTCACCCCCAAGGGGGAGACCGAGCTCACCAGCGAGGAGCGCCTGCTGCGCGCGATCTTCGGTGAGAAGGCCCGCGAGGTGCGCGACACCTCCCTGCGCGTGCCGCACGGCGAGTACGGCATCGTCACCGGCGTGCGCGAGTTCGACGCCTCCAGCGAGGACGCCGAGCTGCCCGCCGGCGTCAACCGGATGGTGCGCGTCTACATCGCCCAGCGCCGCAAGATCACCGTCGGTGACAAGCTCTCCGGCCGCCACGGCAACAAGGGCGTCATCTCCAAGATCAACCCGGTCGAGGACATGCCCTTCCTGGCTGACGGCACCCCGGTGGACGTCATCCTCAACCCGCTGGGCGTGCCCAGCCGCATGAACGTCGGCCAGGTCCTCGAGCTGCACCTGGGCTGGGTGGCCTCGCGCGGCTGGGACGCCACCGCCGCCCGCGAGGCCGGTGAGGTCTGGGCCCTGCGCCTGCCCGACAACGGCGTGAGCGCCGAGCCGCGCACGCCGGTCGCCACCCCCGTCTTCGACGGTGTGCGTGACGACGAGCTCATGGGCCTGCTGTCCTCCACGCTGCCCAGCCCCGAGGGCCTGCAGCTCGTCCAGGCCGACGGCAAGGCGCGCCTGTTCGACGGCCGCTCCGGCGAGCCCTTCCCGTACCCGATCTCGGTCGGCTACATGTACATCCTCAAGCTCCACCACCTGGTGGATGACAAGATCCACGCCCGCTCCACCGGCCCGTACTCCATGATCACCCAGCAGCCGCTGGGCGGTAAGGCGCAGTTCGGTGGCCAGCGCTTCGGTGAGATGGAGGTGTGGGCGATGGAGGCCTACGGCGCCGCCCACGCCCTCCAGGAGCTGCTCACCGTCAAGTCCGATGACGTCAACGGCCGCGTCAAGGTCTACGAGGCCATCGTCAAGGGCGAGGACATCCCCGAGCCCGGCATCCCCGAGTCCTTCAAGGTGCTCATGAAGGAGATGCAGTCGCTGTGCCTGAACGTCGAGGCGCTCGACCACGAGGGCAACGTCATCGCCCTGGACGACGCCGACGACGACGGCCGTCGCGCCTCTGAGGAGCTGGGCTTCGACCTGGGCCGCCGCCCGGGCGCCGCGGTCTCCACGGTTGACGAGATCTGAGCCCCACGGGACCCGGTGGAGGGGGCCGGCGCAGGCCGCCCCCTCCCGGGCCCCACGGGCCGCCGGCGACGTCGTGGAACAACGCCCCGGCCGCCCCACCAAGACACACACGATGAGCTGACACATCGGAATGAGGAACTGTGCTCGACGCTAACGTCTTCGATCGCATCCAGCTCGGTCTCGCCACCTCTGAGGACATCCGGTCCTGGTCCCACGGCGAGGTCAAGAAGCCCGAGACCATCAACTACCGCACCCTCAAGCCGGAGAAGGACGGGCTCTTCTGCGAGAAGATCTTCGGTCCCACCCGCGACTGGGAGTGCGCCTGCGGCAAGTACAAGCGCGTGCGCTACAAGGGCATCGTCTGCGAGCGCTGCGGCGTCGAGGTCACCCGCTCCAAGGTGCGCCGTGAGCGCATGGCCCACATCAAGCTGGCCGCGCCGGTCACCCACATCTGGTACTTCAAGGGCGTGCCCTCCCGCCTGGGCTACCTGCTCAACCTGGCGCCCAAGGACCTGGAGAAGGTCATCTACTTCGCCGCCTACATGGTGACCGAGGTGGACGAGGAGGGCCGCCGTGACGACCTTCCCTCGCTGCGCAACGAGCTGGAGGTCAAGAAGAAGAACGTCGAGCAGGCCGGACAGGCCGACGTCGAGGCGCGCCAGCGCCGCCTCGAGGAGGAGCTGGCCCAGCTCGAGGCCGAGGGCGCGGAGCAGGCCCAGCGTGACCGCCTGCGCAAGGTGGCCGAGCGTGAGATGGGTGCCCTGCGCCGCAAGAACGCCCGCACCCTGGAGCACATGGACCGCGTGTGGGACCGCTTCGTCGGGCTCAAGGTCGGTGACCTCGAGGGCGACGAGGTTCTGTACCGCGACATGGTCGCCGACTACGGCATCTACTTCAAGGGCGCCATGGGCGCCGAGGCGATCCAGGCGCGCCTGCGCACCTTCGACCTCGAGGCCGAGGCCGAGAGCCTGGCCGAGGTGGTCGCCAACGGCACCGGCCAGCGCAAGACCCGCGCCATCAAGCGCCTGAAGGTCATCAACGCCTTCCGCATCACGGGCACGGCCCCGGAGTCGATGGTCCTGGACAACATCCCGGTCATCCCGCCGGACCTGCGTCCCATGGTCCAGCTCGACGGTGGCCGCTTCGCCACGAGCGACCTCAACGACCTCTACCGCCGCGTCATCAACCGCAACAACCGCCTCAAGCGGCTCATGGACCTGGGCGCGCCGACGATCATCGTCAACAACGAGAAGCGCATGCTGCAGGACGCCGTGGACGCCCTGTTCGACAACGGCCGCCGCGGCCGGCCGGTGACCGGGGTCGGCAACCGCCCGCTCAAGTCCCTGTCCGACATGCTCAAGGGCAAGCAGGGTCGCTTCCGTCAGAACCTGCTGGGCAAGCGCGTGGACTACTCGGGCCGCTCGGTCATCGTCGTCGGCCCCCAGCTCAAGCTGCACCAGTGCGGCCTGCCCAGCCAGATGGCTCTGGAGCTGTTCAAGCCCTTCGTCATGAAGCGCCTGGTCGAGCTCAAGGAGGCCCAGAACGTCAAGGCCGCCAAGCGCATGGTCGAGCGCGCCAACCCTAAGGTCTGGGACGTCCTGGCCGAGGTCATCCGCGAGCACCCGGTGCTGCTCAACCGCGCCCCCACGCTGCACCGCCTGGGCATCCAGGCCTTTGAGCCCCAGCTCATCGAGGGCAAGGCCATCCAGCTGCACCCCCTCGTGTGCGGCGCCTTCAACGCCGACTTCGACGGCGACCAGATGGCCGTCCACCTGCCGCTGGGCGCCGAGGCGCAGGCCGAGGCCCGCATCCTCATGCTCTCGAGCAACAACATCCTCAAGCCCTCGGACGGGCGCCCGGTGACCATGCCCAGCCAGGACATGATCATCGGCACCTACTACCTCACCCAGACGCCGGACCCGGCGGTGGCCGTCGAGGTGGACTCCGAGGGTCGTGAGGTCGTGCCGTCCTTCTCCTCCTTCGCGGAGGCGGTCATGGCGCACGACTTCGGCAAGCTGCACGTCAACGCCACCGTGGACATCCGCTTCGAGGAGGGCATCACCGCCCCCGAGGACTGGCAGGCCCCGGAGGGCTGGAGCGAGGGCGACCCCATCACCCTGCGCACCTCGCTGGGACGTGCCCTGTTCAACACGGCGCTGCCGGAGACCTTCCCCTACGTCAACTACGTCGTGGACAAGAAGAAGCTGGGCAACATCGTCAACACGCTGGCGGAGGGCTACCCGCGCGTGGACGTCGCGGCCTCCCTGGACGCCCTCAAGGCCAACGGCTTCTACTGGTCCACCTGGTCCGGTATCACGGTCGCCTACGCCGACGTCGTCTCCCCGCAGAGCAAGCCGGCCATCCTCGCCCGCTACGAGGCCGAGGCCCAGGAGATCGAGGACCAGTTCGAGCTCGGTGCCCTCACCGAGGAGGACCGCTACAAGTCCCTCATCGACATCTGGTCCAAGGCGACCAGTGAGGTCGCCGAGGCCATGCGCGAGAACTTCCCCGCACGCAACACCGTCTACCAGATGGTGGTCTCCGGCGCCCGCGGGAACTGGGACCAGATCCGCCAGCTGGCCGGCATGCGCGGCCTGGTGGCCGACCCCAAGCAGCGCCTCATCGAGCGGCCGATCAAGTCCAACTACCGCGAGGGCCTGAGCGTCCTGGAGTACTTCATCGCCACCCACGGCGCCCGCAAGGGCCTGGCGGACACGGCGCTGCGCACGGCGGACTCGGGCTACCTCACGCGTCGTCTGGTGGACGTCTCCCAGGACGTCATCGTCCGCGAGGAGGACTGTGGCACCCGCAAGGGCCTGACCAAGCGCATCTTCACCGCCAGGGTGGTTGACGGCGTCACCGTCAAGGAGCCCAGCGAGATCCTGGGCACGACGGTCTACGGCACGACGCTCGCGCGCGACGTGGTCGATGCCGAGGGCAACGTCGTCATCGCGGCGGGCACGGACCTCGGTGACGCCGAGATCACGGCCGCCATCGAGGCGGGTGTCGAGGAGATCACGGTGCGCTCTGTGCTCACCTGCGACTCCGCCGTGGGCACCTGCGCCGCCTGCTACGGCCGCTCGCTGGCCACCGGCAAGCGGGTGGACATCGGTGAGGCCGTGGGCATCATCGCGGCCCAGTCCATCGGTGAGCCGGGCACGCAGCTGACGATGCGTACCTTCCACACGGGTGGTGCGGCCGGCGCGGCGGACATCACCCAGGGTCTGCCGCGTGTGCAGGAGCTCTTCGAGGCCCGCACCCCCAAGGGCGAGGCCGCTGTGGCCGAGGCCGCGGGCCGGCTCAAGACCGAGGACGACGCCGACGGCAAGCGCCTGGTCATCACCCGTGACGACGGCGAGGAGGACCTGGTGGTCCCGGTCTCGCGGCGCCAGCGCCTGCTGGTGACCGACGGCGACCACGTGGAGCCGGGCGACGCCCTCACCGAGGGCCCGATCGACCCCAAGAAGGTCCTGCGCCTGCGTAGCGTGGGCGCCACCCAGCGCCACCTGGTGGAGGAGGTGCAGGAGGTCTACCGCTCCCAGGGCGTGGACATCCACTCCAAGCACATTGAGGTCATCGTGCGCCAGATGCTGCGCCGCGTCACCGTGCTGGAGTCGGGCGACACGATGCTGCTGCAGGGCGACCTCGTGGACGTCATGACCTTCCGTGCGGAGAACCGCCGGGTCATGGCCGAGGGCGGTAAGACGGCCTCGGGCCGCACCGAGCTCATGGGCATCACCAAGGCCTCGCTGGCCACCGACTCGTGGCTGAGCGCCGCCTCCTTCCAGGAGACGACGCGCGTGCTCACCGAGGCCGCGATGAACGGCAAGTCGGACCCGCTGCTGGGCCTGAAGGAGAACGTCATCCTCGGCAAGCTCATCCCTGCCGGCACGGGCCTGGCCCGCTACTCGGACATCGAGGTGGAGCCGACCGAGGAGGTCAAGCAGGAGGTCTTCTCCCGCACGGGCTTCTCCGGCGACGCGTACGGCGCGGGCGAGTCGGTCGCGCTGGACGACTACAACTTCGGCGGGGACTTCCGCACGAGCTTCTCCGACGACTTCCGTACCGGCTTCTCCAGCGAGGGCTACCAGTTCTGAGCAAGGCCCCACGAGGCTCTGCGAGGAGCCGCGAGGACGTCGAAGGCGGCCCGCCACCTAGCAGGTGGCGGGCCGCCTGCCGTGCACGGCACCGAGCCGCCGTCTCGCACCACCTCCTCCAACTCATCGGTTTGCGCGCGAGCGTACGGCATTGTTTCTGGAGCTTTTTTGGAAA
>NZ_JBPPGD010000005.1:8124-13157 GCF_051303165.1 Actinomyces sp. W5033
CCCCCTCATTTGTTCGCGTTCGAGCTGCTTCCGTACTTCCGCCCCCCCCCCCCCAAACCGATGAGTTCGACGGATGCAGGGTGGGGCGGCGGGGACGGGCGGCGGCATGTGACCCGACGTGTCGCATGACACGAGGGCGGTGGCCGTCTGCGCCTGGCGGGGGAGGGGGCCGCTCGGTATGTTTGTCCCCGGTGCCCGCGTGCGGGCCACCGTTCTCCATTCCGTTCCCAGCGGGAGGCGCCGCAGCGCCACCGTGACGCGGGTCTGCCGCGGTGGGAACCGACGGGCCCCACTCCGCGGGGCTCCGGGCGCAGCCCCTCGGGCGCGCACCGGCCTGGTCCCCGCGGCGCCGTGCGCGAGGACGAGGGCCGGCCGCAGGCAGCAGACCTGTCCGACGCACTTCTAGATGGAGAATCCGTAGTGCCTACCATTCAGCAGCTGGTCCGCAAGGGCCGCTCCTCGAAGCGCTCGTCGTCCAAGACGCCGGCGCTCAAGGCCAGCCCGCAGCGTCGTGGCGTGTGCACCCGCGTGTACACCACGACCCCGAAGAAGCCGAACTCTGCCCTGCGTAAGGTCGCCCGTGTGCGCCTGTCGTCCGGCATCGAGGTCACCGCCTACATCCCCGGCGAGGGCCACAACCTTCAGGAGCACTCGATCGTGCTCGTCCGCGGTGGTCGTGTGAAGGACCTCCCCGGTGTCCGCTACCACATCGTGCGCGGCGCCCTCGACACCCAGGGTGTCAAGGGCCGCCAGCAGGCACGCTCGAAGTACGGCGCCAAGAAGGAGAAGAAGTAATGCCTCGTAAGGGTCCCGCGCCCAAGCGCCCCCTGGCCGTTGACCCCGTCTACGGCTCGCCGGTCGTCACCCAGCTCGTCAACCGCGTCCTCCTGGACGGCAAGAAGTCCACCGCCGAGCGCATCGTCTACGGTGCCCTCGAGGGTGTGCGCTCCAAGACGGACCAGGACCCGGTCACCGTCCTCAAGCGCGCCCTGGACAACATCCGCCCCGCCCTCGAGGTCCGCTCCCGCCGCGTCGGCGGCGCGACCTACCAGGTCCCGGTCGAGGTCCGTCCCAACCGCGCCACCACGCTGGCCCTGCGCTGGCTCGTGGACTTCTCCCGCCAGCGCCGCGAGAACACGATGACCGAGCGTCTCATGAACGAGATCCTCGACGCCTCCAACGGTCTGGGCGCCGCTGTCAAGCGCCGCGAGGACATGCACCGCATGGCTGAGTCCAACAAGGCCTTCGCCCACTACCGCTGGTAACAGCAACACGTCGGTCGGGCTCCGCCCCCTGGCGGGCCCGGCCGACGCTGACTCTCCCCCCACTGAACGAAGGACTCTCACGTGGCACTTGACGTGCTGACTGACCTCAAGAAGGTCCGCAACATCGGCATCATGGCGCACATCGATGCCGGTAAGACCACTGTCTCCGAGCGCATCCTGTTCTACACCGGTATCAACTACAAGATCGGTGAGACCCACGACGGCGCCTCCACGATGGACTGGATGGAGCAGGAGCAGGAGCGTGGCATCACGATCACCTCCGCTGCGACCACCACCTTCTGGAAGGGCACGCAGATCAACCTCATCGACACCCCCGGCCACGTGGACTTCACGGTCGAGGTCGAGCGCTCCCTGCGTGTGCTCGACGGCGCCGTGGCGGTCTTCGACGGCAAGGAGGGCGTCGAGCCCCAGTCCGAGACCGTGTGGCGCCAGGCGGACAAGTACAACGTCCCGCGCATCTGCTACATCAACAAGATGGACAAGCTGGGCGCCAACTTCGACTTCTCCGTCCAGACGATCCGTGACCGCCTCCACGCCACGCCGATGGTCGTCAACTTCCCCATCGGGGCGGAGAGCGAGTTCTCCGGCGTGGTTGACGTCATCGAGATGCGCGCCGTGCGCTTCCCGGAGAAGGACGCCGACGGCAACGAGACCCGCGGCTCCGTCGTCGTGTACGAGGAGATCCCCGCCGAGCTCCAGGACCGCGCCGAGCAGCTGCGCGCCGAGCTCATGGAGACGGTCGCCGAGGCCGACGACGAGCTCATGGAGAAGTACCTCGAGGAGGGCGAGCTCACCGTCGAGGAGATCAAGCGCGGTGTCCGTGCGCTGACGATCTCCGGCTCCGCCTTCCCCGTCCTGGCCGGCTCCGCCTTCAAGAACAAGGGCATCCAGCCCGTTCTCGACGCGGTGATCGACTACCTGCCGTCCCCGCTGGACGTGCCGGCGGTCGAGGGCCACGCCCCCGGCGACGAGGAGACCGTCGTCGTGCGCGAGTCCGACGAGAACGGCCCCTTCTCCGGCCTGGCCTTCAAGGTGGCCACCCACCCGTTCTACGGCAAGCTCGTCTACGTGCGCGTCTACTCGGGCAAGGTGTCCTCCGGCGAGCAGGTCCTCAACGCCACCAAGGGCAAGAAGGAGCGCATCGGGAAGATGTTCCAGATGCACTCCAACAAGGAGAACCCGGTTGACGTGGCCCACGCCGGCCACATCTACGCCTTCATCGGCCTCAAGGACGTCACCACCGGTGACACCCTGTGCGCGCAGTCGGCGCCGGTCATCCTGGAGTCCATGACCTTCCCGGACCCGGTGATCCACGTGGCCATCGAGCCCAAGACCAAGGGCGACCAGGAGAAGCTGGGCGTCGCCATCCAGAAGCTCTCCGAGGAGGACCCGACCTTCACGGTCGAGCTCGACGAGGAGACCGGCCAGACCGTCATCGGCGGGATGGGCGAGCTGCACCTGGACGTCTTCGTGGACCGCATGCGCCGCGAGTTCAAGGTCGAGGCCAACGTCGGTAACCCGATGGTCGCCTACCGCGAGACCATCAAGCGCAAGGTCGACAAGGTTGACTACACGCACAAGAAGCAGACGGGTGGCTCCGGCCAGTTCGCCAAGGTGCAGATGTCCTTCGAGCCCCTCGAGGTCCAGGAGGCCGAGGAGGGCGAGGAGAAGAAGCACTACGAGTTCGTCAACGCCGTCACCGGCGGCCGCGTGCCGCGCGAGTACATCCCCAGCGTTGACGCCGGTGTCCAGGAGGCCATGCTCACGGGTGTCCTCGCGGGCTACCCGATGGTGGACGTCAAGGCGACGCTTATCGATGGCGGCTACCACGAGGTCGATTCCTCCGAGATGGCCTTCAAGATCGCCGGCTCCATGGCCTTCAAGGAGGGCGCGAAGAAGGCCAACCCGGTCCTCCTTGAGCCCGTCATGGCCGTCGAGGTGCGCACGCCCGAGGAGTACATGGGTGACGTCATCGGTGACCTCAACTCCCGCCGTGGCATGATCCAGTCGATGGAGGACGCCGTGGGCGTCAAGGTCATCAAGGCGGCCGTCCCGCTGTCGGAGATGTTCGGCTACGTCGGTGACCTGCGCTCCAAGACCCAGGGCCGCGCGGTCTACTCGATGTCCTTCGACTCCTACGCGGAGGTCCCGAAGAACGTGGCCGACGAGATCATCGCCAAGGCCAAGGGCGAGTGACCCCGTCAGTCTCCGGGGGCCGGACGCAGCCCGTCCGGTCCCCGGGAAGGTCGGCCGCAGAGCCTGTGCGCCGGCGCAACCAGTAATCTTTCCAACAACCCATCAGTAGAGATTCTCGACCCGGGCCCGGCTAGCATGTCGCTAGTCGATTCACGACGAAGAGAACTCCCCGAGTCCCAGGAGGACACAAGTGGCCAAGGCCAAGTTCGAGCGGACCAAGCCGCACGTCAACATCGGAACGATCGGTCACGTCGACCACGGCAAGACGACGCTGACCGCCGCGATCTCCAAGACGCTGCACGACCTGTACCCGGACCTCAACCCCTTCACGCCCTTCGACGAGATCGACAAGGCTCCTGAGGAGCGTCAGCGCGGTATCACGATCAACATCGCGCACGTCGAGTACGAGACCGAGAAGCGTCACTACGCGCACGTGGACGCCCCCGGCCACGCCGACTACATCAAGAACATGATCACCGGTGCCGCCCAGATGGATGGCGCCATCCTCGTGGTCGCCGCCACCGACGGCCCGATGGCCCAGACCCGCGAGCACGTCCTGCTCGCCCGCCAGGTCGGCGTCCCCACCCTGCTCGTCGCCCTCAACAAGTGCGACATGGTGGATGACGAGGAGCTGCTCGAGCTCGTGGAGATGGAGGTGCGCGAGCTGCTGTCCTCCCAGGAGTACGACGGCGACAACGCCCCCGTCATCCGCGTCTCCGCCTTCCAGGCCCTTGAGGGCGACCCCGAGTGGGCCGGCAAGATCAAGGAGCTCATGGACGCGGTCGACGAGTACATCCCGACCCCCGAGCGCGACATGGACAAGCCCTTCCTCATGCCCGTGGAGGACGTCTTCACGATCACCGGTCGTGGCACCGTCGTCACCGGTCGTGTCGAGCGCGGCAAGCTCCCGATCAACTCCGAGGTCGAGATCCTCGGTATCCGCGAGCCCCAGAAGACCACGGTCACGGGCATCGAGATGTTCCACAAGCAGATGGACGAGGCGTGGGCCGGCGAGAACTGTGGTCTGCTCCTGCGTGGCACCAAGCGTGAGGACGTCGAGCGCGGCCAGGTCGTCGTCAAGCCCGGCTCCATCACCCCGCACACGGACTTCGAGGGCCACGTCTACATCCTCACGAAGGACGAGGGCGGCCGCCACAACCCGTTCTACTCGAACTACCGTCCGCAGTTCTACTTCCGCACGACGGACGTCACCGGCGTCATCACCCTGCCTGAGGGCACCGAGATGGTGATGCCCGGTGACACCACCGAGATGACCGTCGAGCTCATCCAGCCCATCGCCATGGAGGAGGGCCTCGGCTTCGCCATCCGTGAGGGTGGCCGCACCGTGGGCTCCGGCCGCGTCACCAAGATCCTCAAGTGATCTGACGCAGCCGCTGCTGTGAGCGCAGGCTGCTGACCAAGGACGATCCCCCCGGCTCCTGACGGAGCCGGGGGGATCGTCCTGCCTGGTGCGGGCCCAGGGCGCCGGACCTGGGCCCGCACCAAGAACCTTGGGGGCCAGCCGCTCCGCGGGGCGGTGTTGTGGGGGTG
>NZ_JBPPGD010000005.1:13167-96662 GCF_051303165.1 Actinomyces sp. W5033
GGGTTTGTTGGTTTCCCCCTCTTGTTTGCGCTCCGGGTGCCCGTCCCTTTCCCCCCCACCAGGCACGTGTGGGACCGGCCGTGCCGCGGGCCGGTGTGGCGAGGGTGCCCGGTGTGGCGAGGGTGCCCGGTGTGGCGAGGGTGCCCGGTGTGGCGAGGGTGCCCGGTGTGGCGAGGGTACACAGCCCCATGAGATAAGGGTCACCTCAGACATTGGTGTTATCAAATCGTGTCATAGTTTTGGTCTGTGCCATGTCAGAAGACGTGTGACACTGGCGAGGTCATGCGCCGTCCCCGCCCTGAGCACCGTGTTCCCTGGAGGTCTCCCATGAGACGCCCGTCCCTCATGATGTCTGCCTGCCGAGAGGTGTCGGGCCGCAGGCGCCACGCGGCTGAGCGCCGCCCGCGCGCCGGCAGGGCCGTTCACGGGCTCGCGGCCTCACTCGCCCTGCTCATGACCTTGGGCACCGGTGGCTTCGCCCTGGCCGCAGCGCCCTTCGCCGCCGATCCCGTCGGCACTGACGCCGCGGCCGAGGCTGGCACCTGGGACGACGTGTCCGCGCCCGCGGCCGACGACGCCGCCACGGCGGGCGGCGGGGCGGCGGCTCCCGAGGCCGGCGCCGCGCTGACAGAGCCGGCGTCAGCCGGTGACGGCGAGGAGGCGCTCCCGGCCGAGGATGACGCCGCCACCTCAGTGGAGCCGTCCACGGACGCTGCCGAGACGCTTGACGCGGCCGAGCCCGGTGAGGCTGCCGAGCCCGGTGACGGGGCAGAGGCGACTGGCGAGGACGGGGTGGAGACGGTGTCGGCGCTGCGGGCGGCCCCGGAGCCTACCTCGTCGACGTCGGTCGTCGTCGTGCGCGTCGTCGGCACGAGGGGCGCGGACCGCAAGAAGCAGCCGCTGGCCGGCGTCCGGCTGACGGGCAGTCTCTCGTCCTCCTCCACCACCATGACCTGCACCTCGGACGCCGAGGGCCTGTGCTCCTTCACCGTGGACAAGACCGCCCTGTTCCAGGGCAACAGGAACAAACGCCTCACCATCACCTACACCGCGGGCGACGTCCCCGCGGGCTGGTACGCCAACACCGAGCTGGGGCTGCTCGACTCTGGCTCCAGCGCGACGCTCAGCACCTACAGTATGGTCTCTCCCAAGCTGCACGGCGGTCACACCTACACGAGCGACGCCGACCTCGGGTTCTTCGGCAGCGGCCTGGAGTGGACGACGGGAGGCTGGCAGGCCTCCGTGGTCAACCCGTCCATGCCGCAGAAGTGCGGGATCAAGGTTGCCCTCCTCATGGACCTGTCGAGCTCGGTGACGGCCGCTGACGTCACACAGGCCCAGGCCGCTGCCAACGGCTTCGTGGACGCGCTCAAGGGCACGCCCTCCTCCATCGGGGTCTACACCTTCGGCACCGTGGCACCCGCCACCGGCGTGACGAGCCTGGCGGCGACCTCCGTCTCCACCGAGGCCGGCGCCCAGACCGTCAAGAGCTCGATCGCGGCCTGGCGGCACCTGGATAATGAGGGCACGAACTGGGAGCAGGGCCTGTGGCAGCTGCAAGGCGAGGGCTACGACGTCGTCATGCTCCTGACCGACGGCAGCCCCACCTTCTACGGCCCCCGGTCCTCGAGTGGCGCCACCCCGTCGGGCCCGGGCGACGCCACCACCTTCGCGGTCATGGAGGAGGCCATCGCCTCTGCCAACACGCTCAAGACGCAGGGCACGACGCTCATCGCATTCGGCGTCGGCAGCGGCGTCAGCGGCACCGGCGCGGCTGCCAACCTCCGGGCGGTCTCCGGCCAGACCCCAGGATCGGACTACTTCCAGACCACCGACTACGCCGCCGCGGCGACACGGCTGACGAACCTCGCCTCGGGCGCCTGCCACCAGACGGTGACAGTCATCAAGCAGACCGTGCCCTACGACGGGTCCACGACCCCGACTGCGGCGGACGGCTGGACCTTCACGGCCGAGGCAGCGGGGAGTGTGACCTTCGCGGGTGGGGCCACCACCCTCACGGGTACCACCGGCCAGGGGACGCAGGCCGGCACCGGGGCCACCGAGTTCGCCTTCGACCTGCCCTCGGCCAGCGCCACCGGGACGATGACGATCACCGAGACCCAGAAGCCGGGCTACACCCTCGTCCAGCAAGGCGATGCCAACGCAGCCTGCTACCGCGTGTCCGACGACGGCACGCAGGAGGCCCTCACGGTGACCAACACCTCGGGTGGTGGCTTCACGATCCCCGTCTCCGCCCAGAACCGGGTCTCCTGCTATGTCATCAACCGCGAGCCGGCGCCCGAGGCCACGGTGACGGTGAGCAAGGTGTGGAAGGTGGACGGTCAGACGTACGAGGGCGGTGCCCCGGGCGGGCTCGGCATGTCCGCCGACCTGATGATCAACAGCGCCGCGGCCACCTGGGATGAGGCTGTCACAGGCCACCACGTGCAGGACACGCTCACCATCGGTGAGACGACGACGATCACCGACATGCCCGGCTGCCGGGTCACGGGCTCGACGCTCACCGGCACGGGCCTTGGCCAGCCCGTCACCCTCGACCCCACCACGCCGAAGGCGAGCGTGACACTGACGGCCGCGTCCAACAGCTACACGCTCACCAACACCGTCACCTGCACCCAGACGCTCAGCCTCGACAAGAAGGTGGACAACAGCGCCTCCACCTATGACTGGGCCACCCAGGCCACCGCCCAGGACTGGACGCTCAGCGCGGTGAGCGGCTCGACCACCCTGAGCGGCGCGGGGGCGGTTGCCGCGACCGAGGTCCCGGCGGGGGAGTACACCCTCAGCGAGTCGGCCGGGGCGGCGCTCGCCCTGCCGGCCGAGGCGTACCGGGCGGGGACGTGGCAGTGCGCCTACACCAACAACGCCAGAGGCACGGTCCCCGTGGTCAATGGCAAGGTCACGGTGCCGCGAGGGCGCTCGGTCCACTGCGAGGTGACGAACACGCTGGCGGCCTTCCCCATCAGCTGGACGAAGGTCGATGAGGGGGGAGCGGCCCTCGCCGGCGCCGAGTGGCAGATCAGCCGGGACGGCATGTCTGGCGCCACCGTCAACGTGCCCGCCTCCACCGACGGCCAGGCGCGCGTGGAGGGCCTGCCCATGGGCACCTACACCCTCACCGAGACCAAGGCCCCGGCCGGCTACACGCGCGCAGCCCCCATCACCTTCACCGTGGCCGAGGACGGCACCATCACGGGCCTGCCTCAGACGGTGACGAACACGAAGCGACCTGTCCCGTCCCTGCCCCTGACCGGTGGGCTCGGCACCGACATGCTGCTCGTGGGCGGCGGCCTCCTGGCCGTCGCGGCCCTCGCAGCCGAGGTCATGAGGAGGCGCCACCAGCAGATGACGTCTCAGTGACCGGCCGCCGCGGGACCGGGCCACGGCCCAGCGGCCCGTCTCACCAGTGCCATCCCCACCCTGTTCCATCACGACGCCCTCAGGGGCGACGCATATGAGAGGAATCCCGATATGACGACCAGCACACGGACCCTCGTGGGCCGCCTTGCCCTCGTGGCGGGCGCGCTCGCGCTCGGAGTCCTCGGGCTCGGCGCCCCAGCAGGGGCGATCACCGGCGGTCCCACAGGCAACATCGACGACTTCCATGACGGTGTGATCAACGTCCACAAGTACTCCAACCCCGGGGGCGCGCTCACGCCTGGAGACGGCACCGCGCAGACCGTGCCCGCGGGGGCCGTGCCGCTGAAGGGCGTCCCCTTCAACCTGTACCGCGTGACGGATGTTGACCTCGTCAACGGCAACGCGGGCTGGGACGTGGTGGAGGCCGTCTCCGGCGCTGCCCCCGTCGAGCCGCAGCTCGACAACGCCACCACCCCCAGTCAGGTGACCATCAACGGAACGGCGCACGACCTTGCGACGGCAGTCACTAAGGTGACGGACACCAACGGCCTCGCCGCCTTCGGCGGCCTGCACCCGGGTCTGTACGTCGTCACCGAGGGCGCTGACACCGGCGACAACCACATCGTGGCCAAGGCGAAGCCCTTCTTCGTCGTCCTGCCCATCAAGGACAAGGACCCCGACGGCAAGGTCGTGTGGGGCCACGCCGCCGACGTCTACCCCAAGAACGTCGTCTCCACACGGCCGGTCAAGACCGTGGACACGCCGCAGGCCACCGGCGGCGTCCTCACCTGGACCGTGACGCAGGCGGTCCCCACCTACGACGCCACCGCACCGCTGACGAGCTTCGTCCTCAAGGACGACCTGAGCAAGGCCGGCGAGGACAAGACCGGCACTGTCGCGAGCCTCACCCTCACCGTGAACGGCACGACCCTGGCCAAGGGCACCGACTACACCGTCGCCCTTGACGCAGTGGCGAAGGTCCTCACGGTCACCGTGACGGACCTGAGCAAGCTGCCCTCCGGCGCCACCGTGGTCGCCCAGTACACGACGGTCGGCCAGGTCGGTCCCTACAAGAACGAGGTCAAGACCTACATCAACGACCCGACGCACGAGGTCGGCACCGCCACCACGACGGGCTACCTCGGCCGGCTGGAGGTGAAGAAGGAGGACAAGGACACGGGCGACGCCCTGGACGGCGCCACCTTCAAGGTCTGTGACAACACCAATGGTGACGCCACCAAGGACTGCGCGGCGATCGCCACCCTGACCACGCAGTATGGCAGCGGGGCTCGCCTCGACGGTCTGCGCGTGCCCGGCAAGTACGCCCTCGTCGAGACCGCGGCGCCCGCCGGCTACGTCCTGGACGAGCAGGTGCGCACCTTCGAGTTCACCGGCGCCCAGAACACCGTGAGCGCCCTCACTGTCACCCTCAAGGTTGACAACACCAAGCGCAAGGTCCCGACCCTGCCAGTCACCGGCGCCGCCGGCCAGGTGCTCATGCTCGCCGGGGGCGCAGCCCTTGTCGCGGGCGGCGCCCTGCTCGTCGTCCGCAACCGCCGTCAGCCCAAGGACTGACGACCCACCCTTCCGGTACACCGGGACGTCGGCGGGGGAGGTCACCACCTCCCCCGCCGACCTCTGCCCAGACCATGACACGCGCTGACACCCAGCGCCCTCAGCCCCACAGGATCCCCGCGTGCGACCCCGCCCCCGACACCATGCGCGAGCCCACCTCCACCGCTGGCGCCCCAGCCTGGCCTCCCTCCTGCCCGCCCTGCTCGCCACCACCGGGATGCTCCTGCTCACCTACCCGGCGGCCGCCTCCTGGCTCAGCCAGTACAACCAGTCCCAGGTCATCGTCGGCTACGCGCAGGCCGTCACTGAGGCCAGCCCCGACGCCGCCACCCAGCTCGCCCAGGCCCACGCCTACAACGACGCCCTCGCCTCCGGCGCCGTGCTTGAGGCGGGCACCCACGTCCCCACCGGCAACGGCACCAGCACCGCCACGAGCCTCGGCTACCACGCCCTCCTCGACGTCAACGGCTCCGGCCTCATGGCGCGCCTGCGGATCCCCTCCATCGACCTCGACCTGCCCGTCTACCACGGCACCACCGACGCCACCCTCCTGCAGGGGCTCGGCCACCTGGAGGGCACCTCCCTGCCCGTCGGCGGCGAGGGCACCCGCGCCGTCATCACCGGCCACCGCGGCCTGGCCAGCGCCACCATGTTCACCCACCTCGACCAGGTCGAGCCCGGCGACACCTTCACCCTCGAGGTCCTCGGCGAGGTCCTCACCTACCGGGTCACCGGCACCAAGGTGGTCGAGCCCGAGCAGACCGAGGCCCTGCGGGCCGTCGAGGGCAAGGACCTCGTCACCCTCGTCACCTGCACCCCGCTGGGGATCAACAGCCACCGCATCCTCGTCACCGGCGAGCGGGTCCTGCCCACGCCCGCGCAGGACGTGGCCACGGCGGGCGCCGCACCCGACGTGCCCGGACGTCCCTGGTGGCTGCTGTGGCTCGCCGTCGGCCTGGGCCTCGTGGCCCTGTACGTCTGGCAGGCCGGGCGCGGCCCCGCCGAGCGCGGCCCGGCACCGCGACCGGGTGGCCCAGGCACCGCAGCGCGGCGGACGGCCACCGGACCGGGCGACACGCCCGAGCGCGTGGACCGGGTGGGCGGTCTCACAGGCGCAGAAGCCGACTCGGCCTCCCGCACCGGAGGCGGCGCTGATAGCGTTGCCTAGCCGGTGCGCGCCAGCGCTCCGGCCACCTCCCGGGGTAGCCCCGGGAACCAGTCTGACGGACCCGGTGACCACCGGGTTTCCGTGTGTCCAGACCGGTCCCTCATCCTCAACAGTGAGTGCGTGTGAGCAGGTCGCGTGAGCGACACGCCCGAGCGCGTGGACCGGTCGCCGAAAGCAAGAGAGGTTAGGCGCCATGGCGGGACAGAAGATCCGCATCCGGCTCAAGTCCTACGACCACGAGGTCATCGACAGCTCGGCGCGCAAGATCGTCGACGTCGTGACCCGCGCAGGTGCGACGGTCGTGGGCCCGGTGCCGCTGCCGACCGAGAAGAACGTGTTCTGCGTCATCCGGTCGCCCCACAAGTACAAGGACAGCCGTGAGCACTTCGAGATGCGCACGCACAAGCGGCTGATCGACATCATCGACCCGACCCCCAAGGCCGTCGACTCGCTTATGCGCCTCGACCTGCCCGCGGACGTCAACATCGAGATCAAGCTCTGAGGACTGAAGCCATGACTACGCTTAACCAGCCGGCTCCGGCCGCGCCTGCCAAGGCGCTGCTCGGCACCAAGCTCGGCATGACGCAGATCTGGGACGAGAACGGCATCATGCGTCCCGTCACCGTGGTCCGCGTCGACACCAACGTCGTGACCCAGGTCCGCAACGTCGAGACCGACGGCTACGAGGCCGTCCAGCTCGCCTTCGGTGAGATCGACGAGCGCAAGGTCACCAAGCCCCTCCAGGGCCACTTCGCCAAGGCCGGTGTCGCCCCGCGCCGCCACGTCGCCGAGATCCGCACCTCCCTCGCCTGCGAGTTCACCCCGGGCCAGGAGCTCACCGCCGACGTCTTCGAGGTCGGCCAGCTCGTGGACGTCCAGGGCACCTCCAAGGGCAAGGGCTTCGCGGGTGTGATGAAGCGCCACGGCTTCAAGGGCGTCTCTGCCTCGCACGGTGCGCACCGCAACCACCGCAAGCCCGGCTCCGTCGGCGCCTGCGCCACCCCGGGCCGCATCTTCAAGGGTCTGCGCATGGCCGGCCGCATGGGCCACGCGACCACCACCGTCCAGAACCTCAAGGTTCGCGGCGTGGACGCCGACAAGGGTGTCATCCTCGTCAACGGCGCCATCCCCGGCCCCAAGGGCTCGGTCGTCGTCGTCCGCACCGCGGTGAAGGGAGCCTGACACCATGGCTGACGTTCTCTCCGTTGACATCGTTGACTCCACGGGTCAGAAGACCGGCACGGCCGAGCTGCCCGCCGAGGTCTTCGACGTCGAGCTCAACATCCCCCTCATGCACCAGGTGGTCGTGGCCCAGCTCGCCGCGGCCCGCCAGGGCACCCACGCCACCAAGAACCGCGGTGCCGTCCGCGGCGGTGGCCGCAAGCCCTACCGCCAGAAGGGAACCGGCCGCGCCCGCCAGGGCTCGACCCGCGCCCCGCAGTTCGTCGGCGGTGGCGTCGTGCACGGCCCGCAGCCGCGCGACTACTCCCAGCGCACCCCCAAGAAGATGAAGGCCGCCGCCCTGCGCAGCGCCCTGTCTGACCGCGCCCGCAACGGCCGCCTCCACGTCATCACCGAGTTCCTGGCCTCCGAGACGCCCTCTACCAAGGGCGCCCTGTCCGGCCTGCGCAACCTCACGGACCGCAAGGCCCTCGTGGTGGTCGAGCGCACGGACACCCTGTCCGTCCTGAGCCTGCGCAACCTGCCCGACGTCCTCGTGACCTGGGCCGACCAGCTCAACACCTACGACGTTCTCGTCAACGACGACGTCGTCTTCACTGCCGCCGCCCTGGACACCTTCCTCGGCAAGGGCGAGGAGGAGTCCAAGTGAGCCTCGAGAAGAGCAAGAACCCCCGCGACGTCATCGTCGCGCCGGTCGTCTCCGAGAAGTCCTACGCCTGCATGGACCGTGGCCAGTACACGTTCCTCGTCGCGCCGGGCTCGAACAAGACCGAGATCAAGATGGCCGTCGAGTCCATCTTCGGCGTCAAGGTCGAGTCCGTGAACACCCAGAACCGCCCGGGCAAGGTCCGCCGGACCCGCACCGGCCTGGGCAGGACGAAGGCCACCAAGCGCGCGATCGTCACGCTGCGTGAGGGGACCATCGACATCTTTGGCGACGTGGCTGAGTGACACGGAAGGTAAAGAAACGACATGGGAATCCGTAAGTACAAGCCGACGACGCCGGGACGTCGTGGCTCCTCCGTGGCCGACTTCGTCGAGATCACGCGCAGCGAGCCCGAGAAGTCCCTCGTGCGCCCGCTGAGCAAGTCCGGCGGCCGCAACAACAGTGGCCGTGTCACCACCCGCCACAAGGGCGGCGGCCACAAGCGCGCCTACCGCGTCATCGACTTCCGCCGCCACGACAAGGACGGCGTGCCGGCCAAGGTCGCTCACATCGAGTACGACCCCAACCGCACCGCCCGCATCGCCCTGCTGCACTACGCCGACGGCGAGAAGCGCTACATCATCGCCCCGAACAAGCTCGCCCAGGGCGACGTCGTCGAGGCCGGCCCGAACGCCGACATCAAGCCCGGCAACAACCTGCCGCTGCGCCACATCCCCACCGGCACGGTGGTGCACGCCGTCGAGCTGCGCCCCGGTGGCGGCGCCAAGATCGCCCGCAGCGCCGGCACCTCGGTGCAGCTCGTCGCCAAGGAGGGCAAGTACGCGCAGCTGCGCATGCCCTCCGGCGAGATCCGCAACGTCGAGGCCGCCTGCCGCGCCACGGTCGGTGAGGTCGGCAACGCCGAGCAGTCCAACATCAACTGGGGCAAGGCCGGCCGCATGCGCTGGAAGGGCGTGCGCCCGACCGTCCGCGGTGTCGTCATGAACCCGGTTGACCACCCGCACGGTGGTGGTGAGGGCCGCACCTCCGGTGGCCGTCACCCTGTCTCCCCGTGGGGCAAGCCCGAGGGCCGTACCCGCCGTCCCAACAAGTCCAGCGACCGCCTCATCGTGCGTCGTCGTCGGACCGGCAAGAAGCGCTGATAGGAGCCTGATATGCCGCGCAGCCTGAAGAAGGGTCCCTTCGTCGACGACCACCTCATGAAGAAGGTGGACGCCCAGAACGAGAAGGGCACCAAGAACGTCATCAAGACCTGGTCCCGTCGTTCGGTCATCACGCCGGACTTCCTCGGACACACCTTCGCCGTCCACGACGGTCGCAAGCACGTCCCGGTCTTCGTCACCGAGTCCATGGTGGGCCACAAGCTCGGCGAGTTCGCTCCGACCCGTACCTTCCGCGGGCACGTCAAGGACGACCGCAAGTCGCGTCGCTGACGCCGACGGAAGTCAGAGAGGCAGAGAACATGGAAGCCAAGGCGCAGGCCAAGTACGTGCGCTGCACGCCGATGAAGGCCCGTCGCGTCGTGGACGTCGTCCGCGGCAAGAACGCCCTCGAGGCCATCAACGTGCTCCGTTTCGCCCCGCAGGCCGCTGCGGTGCCGGTGCGCAAGGTCATCGAGTCCGCCATCGCCAACGCCCGGGTCAAGGCCGAGCGTGCCGGCGAGCGGTTCGACGAGAGCTCGCTGTACATCACCGAGGTGTTCGCTGACGAGGGCCCGACCCTCAAGCGTTTCCGTCCCCGCGCCCAGGGGCGCGCCGGCCGGATCCTCAAGCGCACCAGCCACATCACCGTCATCGTCGGCGACAGGGCCGACTCCGCGAAGAAGGAAGGAGCCCGGTAATGGGGCACAAGGTCAACCCGACCGGGTTCCGCCTGGGCATCACGACGGACCACCGCTCGCGCTGGTTCGCCGACTCCACGAAGCCCGGTCAGCGCTACCGCGACTTCGTTGAGGAGGATGTCAAGATCCGCCGCCTCATGGCCGACGGCATGGAGCGCGCGGGCATCTCCAAGGTGGACATCGAGCGCACGCGTGACCGCGTGCGCGTCGATCTGCACACCGCCCGCCCGGGCATCGTCATCGGCCGCCGCGGCGCCGAGGCCGAGCGCCTGCGCGGCCAGCTCGAGAAGCTGACCGGCAAGCAGGTCCAGCTCAACATCCTCGAGGTCAAGAACCCCGACCTCGACGCGCAGCTCGTCGCCCAGGGCATCGCGGAGCAGCTCGCCAGCCGAGTCTCCTTCCGCCGTGCCATGCGCAAGGGCATGCAGTCTGCCATGCGCGCCGGCGCCAAGGGCATCCGTGTCCAGTGCTCCGGCCGCCTCGGCGGCGCCGAGATGAGCCGCAGCGAGTTCTACCGTGAGGGCCGTGTGCCGCTGCACACCCTGCGCGCGAACATCGACTACGGCTTCTACGAGGCCAAGACCACCTTCGGACGTCTCGGCGTCAAGGTCTGGATCTACAAGGGCGACATGACGGAGCGCGAGTTCGCCCGTCAGCAGGCCGAGGCCGGCCAGCGCCGTGGCGGGCGCAACGACCGCCGCGGCGGCCGTGGCGAGCGCCGAGGCGAGCGCGCCCCGCGTCACAACGAGCAGCAGGCCGAGCAGGCGCCGGCCGCCGAGAACGCTGCCGCAGACCAGGGAACGGAGGCCTGAGCCGTGCTCATCCCTCGCCGGACCAAGTTCCGCAAGCAGCACCGCCCGCACCGCTCGGGCATGTCCAAGGGCGGCAACCGCGTCGCCTTCGGTGACTACGGCATCCAGGCCCTCGAGCCCGCCTACATCACCAACCGCCAGATCGAGGCGGCCCGTATCGCCATGACCCGCCACATCAAGCGTGGCGGCAAGGTGTGGATCAACATCTTCCCGGACCGCCCGCTGACCAAGAAGCCGGCCGAGACCCGCATGGGTTCCGGTAAGGGTGCTCCCGAGTGGTGGATCGCCAACGTCAAGCCCGGACGCATCCTGTTCGAGCTGGGCGGCGTGGACGAGGCCCTCGCCCGCGAGGCCATGCGTCGCGCACAGCACAAGCTTCCGATGAAGACCCGTTTCGTGACACGTGAGGGTGGTGACGTCTGATGGCTATCGGTTCCCAGGGGCTGACCCCCACCGACCTCGACGCCATGGATAACGAGCGACTGACCGAGGAGCTCTCCAAGGCCAAGGCCGAGCTCTTCAGCCTCCGGTTCGCCTCGGCGACCGGCCAGCTCGAGGACCACGGCCGTCTCAAGGCCGTGCGCCGCGACATCGCCCGCATCCACACCATCGTGCGCGAGCGTGAGCTCGGCATCCGTACCGCTCCGAGCACGGAGGAGTCCAAGTGAGCGAGCAGAACACCACCCCCGTCGTCGAGGACGCGCGTCCTCAGCGCAAGGTCCGTCGCGGCTACGTCGTGTCGGACAAGATGGACAAGACCATCGTCGTCGAGCTCGAGGAGCGCTACAAGCACTCCCTCTACGGCAAGGTCCTCCGTCGCTCGAAGAAGGTCAAGGTCCACGACGAGCACAACGAGGCGCACCCCGGTGACCTCGTCGTCATCATGGAGACCCGGCCGCTGAGCGCCACCAAGCACTGGCGCCTGGTCGAGATCGCCGAGCGGGCCAAGTGACCTGCCGCTGACCTCAGCCATCGCGACGCCGTCGCCGTCCCCCGTGGGCGGCGACGGCGTCGTCGTGCTGGCGGCGTCGTGGACGCAGCGACGCCGCGGCCTGGCACCTGCCCGCCGCGGGAGCGTGGCTGCCCGGTGAGCAAGGGCACAGGCGGTGGCCACCGCCCCAGGTTCCGCGCCCTGACGGCCTCGACTAGGCTGTGGGAGTTGCGTGCGCCGAAGGTGCGCCCGCCAGAGACCTCGTGCTCCCTGCGCCTGTGTCTGGTGGGACCCGCGTACCAAGGCCCCCTCGCCCCCGGGCGGGGGAGGAGCACGCAAGACCGAAAGAACGTTCGGCCAGGCTCGTGCCCCACACCGGGACGGCGAGAACCGGCTCGACGACAGGAGAACACTCAATGATCCAGCAGGAGTCGCGACTCAAGGTCGCCGACAACACCGGTGCCAAGGAGATCCTTTGCATCCGTGTTCTCGGCGGCTCCGGTCGTCGCTATGCGGGTATCGGCGACACGATCGTCGCTACCGTCAAGGACGCCATCCCCGGCGGCAACGTCAAGAAGGGCGACGTCGTCAAGGCGGTCGTCGTGCGCACCCGCAAGGAGCGCCGCCGCCCGGACGGCTCGTACATCCGCTTCGACGAGAACGCCGCCGTCATCCTCAAGAACGCCGACGGTGAGCCCCGCGGCACGCGCATCTTCGGCCCCGTGGGCCGTGAGCTTCGCGAGAAGAAGTTCATGCGCATCGTCTCTCTCGCCCCGGAGGTGATCTGAACATGGCACGCATCAAGAAGGGCGACCAGGTCATCGTCATCGCCGGCAAGGACAAGGGCAAGGTCGGGCGCGTCCTCGAGGTCCGCCCCACCCAGGACCGCGTCATCGTCGAGGGCGTCCAGCGCGTCACCAAGCACACCAAGGTGGGCCAGTCCGCTCAGGGCGCCCGCACCGGTGGCATCGAGACCGTCGAGGCCCCGATCCACGTGTCCAACGTCATGATCTACGACGCCAAGGCCAAGGGTAAGCGCACCCGCGTGGGCTTCCGCGTCGAGGAGGGCACCCGCCCCAACGGCGCCGCGCGGACCGTTCGCGTGCGCTACGCGAAGAAGTCCGGGGAGGACCTGTGACCATGTCTGAGAACACCACCCCCCGCCTCAAGGTGAAGTACACCGAGCAGGTGCAGCCCGCCCTGCGCACCGAGTTCCAGCACGGCAACGTGATGGAGGTCGCCCGCGTCGTCAAGGTCGTCGTCAACATGGGCGTCGGCGAGGCGGCCCACGACTCCAAGATGATCGAGGGCGCCGTGCGCGACCTGGCCGCCATCACCGGCCAGAAGCCGCAGGTCACCAAGGCCCGCAAGTCCATCGCGCAGTTCAAGCTGCGTGAGGGCATGCCCATCGGCGCGCACGTGACGCTGCGCGGCGACCGCATGTGGGAGTTCCTCGACCGCCTCATCTCGATCTCGCTGCCGCGCATCCGCGACTTCCGCGGCCTGAGCCCCAAGCAGTTCGACGGCAACGGCAACTACACCTTCGGTCTGACCGAGCAGTCCGTGTTCCACGAGATCGACGCCGACTCCATCGACCGCGTGCGCGGCATGGACATCACCGTGGTGACCACCGCCAAGACCGACGAGGAGGCCCGCTCGCTGCTCAAGCAGCTCGGCTTCCCCTTCAAGGAGAAGTGACATGGCCAAGACCGCTCTCATCGAGAAGGCGAACCGCAAGCCGAAGTTCGGCGTCCGCGCCTACACGCGCTGCCAGCGCTGCGGCCGCCCGCACTCCGTGTACCGCAAGTTCGGCCTGTGCCGTATCTGCCTGCGTGAGATGGCCCTGACCGGCCAGCTCCCGGGCGTGAGCAAGTCCAGCTGGTAAGAACTTACGTCGCAGGTCCGCGAGGAAACCACGACGAGGAAGGGCTGAGGCCCACTCATGACTATGACAGACCCGATCGCAGACATGCTGACCCGTCTGCGCAACGCCAACAACGCCTACCACGACGCCGTGTCCATGCCGTCGAGCAAGCTCAAGGTCAACATCGCTTCGATGCTCAAGTCCGAGGGCTACATCGCCGGGTACGAGGTGACCGACGCCGAGGTCGGCAAGACGCTCACGCTGAGCCTCAAGTACGGAGCCAACCGCCAGAGGGCCATCCAGGGCCTCAAACGCGTCTCCAAGCCCGGCCTGCGCGTCTACGCCAAGTCCAACAACCTGCCGAAGGTCCTTGGTGGCCTCGGGGTGGCGATCCTGTCCACCTCCTCCGGTCTTCTGACCGACCGGCAGGCAGAGTCCAAGGGCGTGGGCGGCGAAGTCCTCGCCTACGTCTGGTGAGCACAGGAACGGAGGAATAGCAATGTCTCGTATTGGACGTCTCCCCGTTCCGGTTCCCGCCGGAGTGGACGTCATCATCGACGGCAACGACGTGACCGTCACGGGCCCCAAGGGCACCCTGACGCGCACCATCGCCGCGCCCCTGAGCGTCAGCCGCCAGGAGGATGGCTCCATCCTCGTCACCCGTCCCGACGACGAGCGCCAGTCGCGCTCCCTGCACGGGCTGTCGCGCACGCTCATCGCCAACATGGTCGTCGGCGTCACCGAGGGCTACACCAAGAACCTCGAGATCGTCGGCACCGGTTACCGCGCCGCCCAGAAGGGCACCGGCATCGAGCTGTCTCTCGGCTTCTCGCACACGGTCGTCGTCGAGGCCCCCGAGGGCATCACGCTCACCGTCAACGGCAACCTCAAGATCGCCGTCTTTGGCATCTCGAAGGAGCAGGTTGGCGAGGTCGCCGCGAACATCCGCAAGATCCGTCCGCCGGAGCCCTACAAGGGCAAGGGCGTGCGCTACGCCGGCGAGAACGTGCGCCGCAAGGTCGGAAAGGCTGGTAAGTGACCATGGCTTACGCGATCAAGAGGGGCAAGTCCAAGACCATCGCCCGCAAGATCCGCCACCAGCGTGTGCGCAAGCGCGTCAACGGCACCCCCGAGCGCCCCCGCCTCGTCGTCACCCGCTCCAACCGCCACATGGTGGCGCAGGTCATCGACGACACCATCGGCCACACCCTGTGCTCGGCCAGCACCCTCGAGGAGGCCGTCAAGGGCGTCGAGGGTCACAAGGTCGGCGCCGCCCGCAAGGTCGGCGAGCTCGTCGCCGAGCGCGCCAAGGCCCTGGGCATCGAGGCGGTCGTCTTCGACCGCGGCGGCAACAAGTACCACGGCCGTGTCGCGGCCGTTGCGGAGGGCGCCCGCGAGGGCGGCCTGAAGCTCTGACCCGGACGAAAGCTAAGGAGAATCTGATGGCTGCACCGCAGCGAGACAGGTCCGCGTCGTCCGACGGCTCGGCCCGCAACGGCGAGAACCGCGGCGAGGGCCGCGGGCGTCGTGACCGCAACAACGACCGCCGCGACCGCAACAACGGCCGCGGCAATGACGACAGGTACATCGAGCGCGTCGTCACCATCAACCGCGTGTCCAAGGTCGTCAAGGGCGGCCGCCGCTTCACCTTCACGGCGCTCGTCGTCGTCGGTGACGGCGAGGGCACGGTCGGCGTCGGCTACGGCAAGGCGAAGGAAGTTCCCGCCGCCATCGCCAAGGCCGTCGAGGTCGCGAAGAAGAACTTCTTCCACGTCCCGATGATCCGCCGCACCATCCCGCACCTGGTCCAGGGCGACGACTCCGCCGGAGTCGTCCTCCTGCGCCCCGCCTCCCCCGGTACCGGTGTTATCGCTGGAGGCCCCGTGCGCGCCGTGCTGGACTGCGCCGGCATCCACGACATCCTGTCGAAGTCCCTCGGCTCCTCGAACGCGATCAACATCGTCCACGCGACGGTGGACGCGCTCAAGAAGCTCGAGCAGCCGGAGGGCGTTGCCGCCCGCCGAGGCCTGCCCCTGGAGGCCGTGGCGCCGCAGTCCATGCTGCGCGCCCGCGCCGAGGGCGAGGCCGACAGGCGCGCCGAGGCTGAGAAGAAGGAGGCCGAGAAGGCCGCTGAAGGAGTTGAGGCGTGATGGCTGAGACCACCACCAAGCAGCTCAAGGTGACCCAGGTCCGCTCCGGCATCGGTGGCACCCACCGCCAGCGCGAGACCCTGCGCTCCCTCGGCCTGCGCAAGATCCGCCAGTCCGTCGTGCGTGAGGACAGCCCCACTGTGCGCGGCATGATCGCCACGGTGGCGCACCTCGTCACCGTTGAGGAGGCCTGAGAAGATGGCTGACACCAAGAACAGCGAGGAGAAGGTGCAGGTCGTCAAGCTGCACCACCTGCGTCCGGCTCCTGGCTCGAAGAAGGCCAAGACCCGCGTCGGCCGCGGTGAGGGCTCCAAGGGCAAGACCGCCGGCCGCGGCACCAAGGGCACCAAGGCCCGCTACCAGGTCAAGGCCGGCTTCGAGGGCGGCCAGATGCCGCTGCACATGCGCCTGCCCAAGCTCCGTGGCTTCCGCAACCCCAACCGTGTGGAGTTCCAGCCCGTGAACGTCGGCCGCATCGCCGAGCTGTTCCCGCAGGGTGGCACCGTCACGGTCGAGGACCTCGTCGCCAAGGGCGCCGTCCGCGGCGGCCAGCTCGTCAAGGTCCTGGGCACCGGCGACGTCACGGTCAGGCTCGAGCTCACCGTGGACGCCTGGTCCGCCTCCGCCAAGGAGAAGATCGAGGCTGCCGGCGGCACCCTCAGCACCCGCTGAGACACCGCCAGCGCGTATCCCCCGTAGGCCCTTGCCACCAGCCCGCCTGGTGGCAAGGGCCTACGGCCGTCAGGCACCCCACGTGACCGATCCCCACCGCCGTGGCGCCCTCGCCAGGTTCAGGGCCGTGGCCGCGCGCGGTAGGGTACGCACGGTGCCCAACCAGGCACCGGACCTCACCGCGGCCCCGTGTGTGCCGTGCCACGGGCCCTGCGACAGGCCCGTGCCCAGCAGCGACAACAGGAGTACGAGTGCTCAGTGCGTTCATGCAGGCGTTCCGCACGCCCGACCTCAGGGGAAAGCTCCTCTTCACCCTGGGCATCATGGCCCTGTTCCGGCTCGGCTCCGTGCTGCCGACCCCAGGTGTGGACATCGGCAACGTCCAGGTGTGCGTCGGCCAGAGCCAGGATGCGGGCCTGCTGGGCCTTATCAACGTCTTCTCCGGAGGGGCGCTGCTCCAGCTGAGTGTCTTCGCGCTGGGCATCATGCCCTACATCACGGCCTCCATCATCATCCAGCTCCTGCGCGTGGTCATCCCGCGCTTCGAGGAGCTGCACAAGGAGGGGCAGGCCGGCAACGCCACCCTCACGCAGTACACGCGCTACCTCACCATCGGCCTGGGAGTCCTGCAGTCCTCCACAATCGTGGCCACGGCGGCCTCAAACACCCTGTTCCCCACGTGCACGGTCTCGGTGATCCCCAACCACTCGCCCCTCGACCTCGCCCTCATGATTCTCACGATGACGGCGGGCACGGGCCTGATCATGTGGCTGGGTGAGCTCATCACCGAGCGCGGCATCGGCAACGGCATGTCCCTGCTCATCTTCACCTCCATCGTGGCCCGCATGCCGCAGAACCTCTTGTCGATCATCGGCACGAACAACGGCGTCGCCAAGTTCCTCACGGTGCTGGCCGTCATCCTCCTGGCCACCCTCGCCGTCGTCTTCATCGAGCAGGCCTCGCGCCGCATCCCCGTGCAGTACGCCAAGCGCATGGTCGGGCGCCGCCAGTACGGCGGGTCCACCACCTACATCCCGATCAAGATCAACACCGCAGGCGTCATCCCCGTCATCTTCGCCTCCTCCATCCTGGCCATGCCCCAGCTCGTCGCCCAGTTCGGCAACCAGCAGTCGCGGTGGGTGCGCTGGGTCATGGACAACTTCTCCCAGACGGACACCGTCTACCTCGTCGGCTACGGCCTGCTCATCCTCTTCTTCGCCTTCTTCTACACGGCCATCACCTTCAACCCCGAGGAGATCGCCGACAACATGAGGAAGTACGGCGGCTTCATCCCCGGCATCCGGGCGGGGGAGCCCACCGTTCGCTACCTCACCCACGTCATCAACCGGGTGACCACCGCAGGCTCCGTGTACCTGCTCGCCCTGGCCCTGCTTCCGACCGCTGCGGTCATCTGGCTCGGCCTGTCCCACAACCTGCCGTTCGGCGGCACGACGATCCTCATCATGGTGGGGGTCGGCCTCCAGACGGTCAAGGAGATCAACTCCCAGCTCCAGCAGCGCCACTACGAAGGGTTCCTCTCATGAGCGCACGTATGGTCCTCCTCGGCCCCCCCGGGGCCGGCAAGGGCACCCAGGCTGCCCGCATCGCCGAGCGCCTGGGCATTCCCGCCATCTCCACCGGTGACATCTTCCGCGCCAACGTCGCCGGCGCCACCGAGCTCGGCACCCTCGCCAAGTCCTACATGGACAAGGGCGAGTACGTCCCCGACTCAGTCACCAACGCCATGGTCAAGGACCGCATCGGCCAGGACGACGCCGCCCAGGGCTTCCTCCTGGACGGCTACCCGCGCACCGAGGCCCAGGTCCACGAGCTCGAGGACATGCTCGCCAGCGACGGCCTCGCCCTCGACGTCGTCCTCGAGATCACGGCCGACTCCGAGGTGGTCGTCGCCCGGCTGCTCAAGCGCGCCACCGAGCAGAACCGTGCCGACGACACCGAGGAGGTCATCCGCCGCCGCCTCGAGGTCTACGCCGAGCAGACCCAGCCGCTGGCCGCGATCTACGCGGACAAGGGGCTGCTCGTGAGCGTGGACGGCATCGGCGCTCTCGACGAGGTCACCGACCGCATCATGACCGCTCTCGCCAAGGCCGGCGTGAGCGCCTGAGGCACCACCTCGGCGGGCCACCCCCACCTGCGGGTGGCCCGCCGTCCGCCTCACGCCCGGCAGCGACAGCCGTACCCGCTGGAAGGACCCCACCGTGATCGGACGCGAGCAGATCCAGATCAAGACCCCGGACCAGGTGCGCCACATGCGCCGCGCCGGGCTCGTCGTCGCCGACGTCCACGCCGCCCTGCGTGAGGCCGTGCGACCCGGCGTCACCACCGCAGAGCTTGACGCCGTGTGCGCCGAGGTCATCTCCCGCGCCGGGGCTCACTCGAACTTCCTCGGCTACTACGGCTACCCGGCCACCGTGTGCACCTGCGTCAACGACGAGGTGGTCCACGCGATCCCGGGTGAGCGGGTCCTCGCTGAGGGCGACCTCATCACCTTCGACTGCGGCGCCTACGTCCTGGACGAGGACGGCACCCAGTGGCACGGCGACGCAGCCTTCACCACCGTCGTCGGCGGGCGCTACGCCACCGACAGCGACCGCGTGCTGGACACCACCACCCGCAACGCCCTGTGGGCGGCGATCGCCGCCGTCGCCCGCGCGGCAGCCGGCGTCACGACCGGCCGCGGCACCCGCCTCAACGCCATCGGTGACGCCGTCGAGGAGGTCGTGGAGGCCACCGCCCAGGAGCACGGACACCGCCTGGGCATCCTCGAGGAGTACGTCGGCCACGGCATCGGCACGGCCATGCACATGGCGCCCGACGTGCTCAACTACTCCGTCAGGCGCAAGGGGCCCAGGCTGCGAGCGGGCATGGTCCTGGCCATCGAGCCCATGCTCACCGCCGGCTCGCCGAGGGTGCGCGAGCTCGACGACGGCTGGACGGTTGTCACCGAGGACGGCTCCAGGGCGGCGCAGTGGGAGCACACGGTGGCCGTCGTCCCCGGCGGCGTGTGGGTCCTCACCGCGCCCGACGGCGGTGTCGAGGGCCTGAGCGCCTACGGCATCGAGCCCAAGCCGCTGCGCTGAGCAGCGCTGGCCCCGGCGCCGGCCACCTCCAGCGCGCCACTACGCTTCGCCCCATGGAGGACACCACCCTCGCCCCCCTCGTGCCACCCGTCAGGGTCGTGCCCGCCCCGCGCAGCCTCGAGCTGCGCCCCGCCGGCTTCACGCTGCGTCGGAGCACGCCGTTGCTGTGCCAGGAGGGCGCCGAGGAGGCCGCCGGGATGCTGGCCCTGAGGCTGCGGACCGGCCTGGGCTGGAGCGGCGGCGTCGAGCCCCTGCCACAGGCGCACGAGCCCAGCGGACCCGCCGGCGCGCTCGTGCTCCTGCTCGACGCTCAGGCGGGGCTCGGGCCGGAGGGCTACACGCTCGACTGCGCGCCCACGGGCGTCGTGCTGCGCGCCCAGACCCGAGTCGGCCTGCTCAACGCCGTGCGCACGCTCCTGCAGCTGCTGCCGCCACGCGTCATGGACCCAGGCGGGGCGGCGTGGGGCCCCGCCGACGCCGAGGAGCTCGCCCTGGTGCCCGGCGCCCGGGTCGAGGACGCCCCGTGCTGGGCGCACCGCGGCGTCATGATCGACGTCGCCCGCAGCTTCCTGGACGTGGACGAGCTGCTGCGCGTCGTCGAGACCGTCAGCCTGCTGAAGATCAACGTCCTGCACCTGCACCTCGTCGATGACCAGGGCTGGCGCCTGGAGATCACCAACGAGGGCCGGGCCGCGCACGACCCCCACGACTACACCCTGCTCACGCAGGTCTCGGGGCGCACGGCTGTCACCCAGAGCGCCTGGTCCGGCCGGGCAGGGCGCCCGGGCTGGTACACGCAGGAGGACTACCGCAGGATCGTGTCCTTCTGCCGCTCGCGGGGGGTCGAGCTCATCCCCGAGATCGACGTGCCCGGCCACGTGGGCGCCGCCCTGCACGCCCTGCCCGGCCTGTGCACCCCGGGCAGCTCCCACGAGAGCGTCCCCCAGGCGCCCACCGCCCCGGCGGACGGCAGCATCATCGTCGGCTTCTCCTACCTCGACCCCCACGCCCCGGCCACGCGCGCCTTCATCCGCCACGTCCTCACCCAGGTGATGGACCTCGACCCCGAGGGCAGGCGCGTGCACCTGGGCGGCGACGAGCCCTGGGCGATGGCCGAGCGCTACGGCATGGGGCCGGGCTCCGCCTACGCCGAGCTGCTGAGCTGGGCCTGCGAGGTCGTGCGCGAGCGCGGGCGCGTGCCCGTGGGCTGGAACGAGGCGTGGTCCGCCCAGGGCGGTGACCAGGACCCCCTGGGCGGCGCCACGCCGATGCAGCTGCAGCTGTGGGACGTGCGCGGAGAGGAGGCGGCCGCCGGCCAGCGCCGGGCAGCCGAGCAGGGGGCCCGCTTCATCATGTCGCCGTGCACGCACGCCTACCTCGACATGGCCTGGGACGAGCAGGCCCCCCTGGGGCTGGACTGGGCCGGGGTGCTGGACCTGCGTGCCGCCCGCGACTGGGACCCGGCGTCGCTCGTCGAGGGCGTGGGCCGCTCCTGCGTCGAGGGCGTCGAGGCGACGCTGTGGGCGGAGACCGCCCGGGGCGTGGAGGACGTCGAGATGCTGCTGCTGCCCCGCCTGCTCGGCACGGCCGAGGTGGGCTGGAGCCCGGGCCTGCCCGTGGGCGAGGCGGAGCACGCCCGGGCCATGGAGGACTTCCTGGGCCGCTGCGCCGCCCACGGTGCGCGTATGCGCGCCGCCGGGACCTGCTTCGTCCTCCTGCCCGAGGTGCCGTGGCGCCAGGCCGGCCCGCAGTGGGGGCAGCTCGTCGCCGAGCAGGAGGAGACGCGACGCTCCAGCGCCGGACGCGCCGGCCGGGCCTGAGCACGCCGGCCGGGTCCGGCCTGTGGCCGGAAACACCGTCACTGTGCCGGATCTCGCGTAGTGGCCCCCGTGGCCCTGCCGTATTGTTAAGGGCCGGTGCGCCCTACGGTCCTGCACACGGCACCTGCTGGGAGCAGGGGCACAGGGCGCGTCGTCCGACGGCGACGTCGTCGGAGGAACTTGAGCGAGCAAGCACCGACGGAGGAACATGGCTAAGAAGGATGGCGTCATCGAGGTCGAGGGATCGGTCGTCGAGGCCCTTCCGAACGCGATGTTCCGGGTGGAGCTGAGCAACGGGCACGTCGTGCTCGCGCACATCTCCGGCAAGATGCGGCAGCACTACATCCGCATCCTCCCCGAGGACCGCGTGGTCGTGGAGCTGAGCCCCTACGACCTCACGCGCGGTCGCATCGTCTACCGGTACAAGTGACAGTCCTCCCCGCACGGGGATGACGGAGGAACATCATGAAGGTCAAGCCGAGCGTCAAGAAGATCTGTGACAGCTGCAAGGTGATCCGTCGCCACGGCCGCGTCATGGTCATCTGCGAGAACCCGCGGCACAAGCAGCGCCAGGGCTGAGCCCAGGCGCTGACGGCCGCCGTCGGGGCGGCCACCCACAAGCACCCACCCCAGCTCGCCGACGGTGAGCAACCCCCGGTTCCTGGAGGCCGGGGCCGCCGCGACCGCGGCGGGGGAGGTGGGCGACGACCTCCGGGAGCACACAGGAGAACCACACCGTGGCACGTATTTCAGGTGTTGACCTGCCTCGCGAGAAGCGGGTTGAGGTCGCCCTTACGTACATCTTCGGGATCGGCCGCACCCGTGCGGACGAGACCCTCGCGGCGACGGGCGTCAACCCCGACACCCGCGTCAAGGACCTCACCGAGGACGAGCTCGTCCTGCTGCGCAACCACATCGACGCGAGCTACCAGGTGGAGGGCGACCTGCGCCGCGAGGTCCAGGCTGACATCCGCCGCAAGATCGAGATCGGCTGCTACCAGGGCCTGCGCCACCGCCGTCACCTGCCGGTGCACGGCCAGCGCACCAAGACCAACGCGCGCACCCGCAAGGGCCCCAAGCGCACCGTGGCCGGTAAGAAGAAGGCCAAGTAAGCAGCAGTCCATGAGCGCGGGCACGGCTGCCCGCCATGGAACGACGACCTAGATCGAAGAAGGAAACATGCCTCCCAAGAGCCGCACCGCCGTGCGCAAGACGCGTCGCAAGGACCGCAAGAACGTCACCCACGGCCACGCCTACATCAAGTCCACCTTCAACAACACCATCGTGTCCCTCACGGACCCGCACGGTGCCGTCATCGCCTGGGCCTCCTCCGGCCAGGTCGGCTTCAAGGGCTCGCGCAAGTCAACGCCCTACGCCGCCCAGCTCGCCGCCGAGGCCGCCGCGCGTCGCGCGCAGGAGCACGGCATGAAGAAGATCGACGTCTTCGTCAAGGGCCCCGGCCCGGGCCGCGAGACCGCGATCCGCTCCCTCCAGGCCGCCGGCCTTGAGGTCGGCTCCATCTCCGACGTCACGCCCCAGGCCCACAACGGCTGCCGCCCGCCCAAGCGCCGCCACGTCTGAGACGACTGAGGCCGACGGCGTCCGTGCCCCCGGGCCCGCGACGCCGTCGGCTCCTCACACCCGCCCCTGGTAGGCGGGCACGGACGGGCCGGCTCCTGGAGACCACCGTCCACATCCCGCAGGATCGGCGTCATATAGCGGGCGCCGCCACGAAAGGAAACCACGTGCTCATCGCACAGCGACCCACCCTCTCCGAGGAGGTCATCGAGGAGGACCGCCGCTCGCGGTTCGTCCTGGAGCCTCTTGAGCCCGGCTTCGGCTACACCCTCGGTAACTCCCTGCGCCGCACGCTGCTGTCGTCCATCCCGGGCGCCGCCGTGACCAGCGTGCGCATCGACGGGGTCCCCCACGAGTTCCGCACCATCGCCGGGATCAAGGAGGATGTCGCCCAGATCATCCTCAATATCAAGGAGATCGTGCTCTCGAGCGAGAACGACGAGCCGGTCGTCATGTACCTGCGCAAGTCCGGCCCGGGCGTCGTCACCGCCGGTGACGTCACCCCGCCCGCCGGCGTGGAGATCCACAACCCCGACCTCGTCATCGCCACCCTCAACGAGAAGGGCAAGCTCGAGATCGAGCTGACGGTCGAGCGCGGGCGCGGCTACGTCTCCGCGGCGCAGAACAAGGACCCGAACGCGGAGATCTCCCGCATCCCCGTGGACTCCATCTACTCGCCGGTCAAGAAGGTCTCCTACGCGGTCGAGGCCACCCGTGTCGAGCAGCGCACGGACTTCGACCGCCTCGTGGTGGACGTCGAGACCAAGGCCTCGATCACCCCTCGTGACGCGCTCGCCTCCGCCGGCAAGACGCTCGTCGAGCTCTTCGGCCTGGCCCGTGAGCTCAACGTCGAGGCCGAGGGCATCGAGGTCGGCCCCTCGCCGATGGACCAGGCCCTCCAGCAGGACCTCGCCCTCATGATCGACGAGCTCGACCTGCAGGCCCGCTCGTCCAACGCGCTCAAGCGCGAGGGCATCCTCACCGTCGGCGAGCTCGTCGCGCGCAGCGAGGCGGACCTGCTCGACATCCGCAACTTCGGTGCCAAGTCGATCTCCGAGATCAAGCTGAAGCTGGCCGAGCTGGGTCTGTCCCTCAAGGGCTCCCCGGCCGACTACATCGCGGACGACGACTACACCAACCCCACGTTCAGCGACGAGCAGGCCTGAGCCGCGCCTCCCCGCTCGCCATTCACCTAGGAGACAACAATGCCTCGCCCCACCAAGGGTCCCCGCCTGGGCGGCTCCGCCCAGCACGAGCGCCACATGCTGGCCAACCTCGCCACGCAGCTCTTCATCCACGAGTCGATCACGACGACGGAGGCCCGCGCCCGCCGCCTGCGCCCCTACGCCGAGAAGCTCATCACCAAGGGCAAGCGCGGCGACCTGCACGCCCGCCGCACGGTCCTGCGCAAGGTGACGGACAAGTTCGCCGTCTACCGTCTCTTCGAGGAGATCGCCCCCAAGCTCGAGGGCCGCGAGGGCGGTTACACCCGCATCGTCAAGGTCGCGCCTCGCAAGGGTGACAACGCGCCCATGGCCGTCATCTCCCTCGTCCTCGAGCCGGTCGCCAAGAAGGAGGTCGTGGCCGACGCCGTGGCCACCGCCAAGCGCGCCGCCGAGAAGGCTGTGGACAGCGCCGCCCAGGCCCCGGCCGAGCAGGCCGCCGTCGAGTACGCCGGCGCCGTCCGCCTTGCGGAGGGCTCCACCGAGGCCCCCGACGCCGACCACCAGGTCAAGGGCAACGAGGACTCGATGAAGTACCACGTCCCCGGCTCGCGCTGGTACGACGCCACCGTCGCCGAGGTGTGGTTCGCCTCCGCCGAGGACGCTGAGGCCGCGGGCTTCGCCCCTGCCGGCGGTGCCGCCGCCCAGAAGGTCGAGGGCTGAGCCCTCGAACAGGTCTGGCCTGCACGGCTGCGGGGCCTGTCACCACCGGGTGGCGGGACCCGCCGACGTGTCAGTGGACCCCGCCCTCAGCGCAGGACGAAGGGGTTTGTTTGGAAGGTTGGGGGGGCTGTTCGCGGTTGGGGGGTGGCCCCCGCAGCCGTGTCAGTGAACCACGCTCTCAGCGCAGGACGAGGTCGAGGACCTCGCACACGGCCCGGGCCACCTGCCGGGGCGCGTCCTGGGCCATGAGGTGCCCGGAGCGAGGCACCCGGCGCACCACGAGCCGGCCGAAGGCCTGCTCGGCGGCCGCAAGGCGACGTCGTGAGGCGTAAGGGGGTGCCTGGAGCAGGACAGTGGGCACCTGCACCGCGAGGCGGTCCTGTGAGCGCACCCGCAGCAGGTCCTCCTGTTGGGCCGAGTAGGCCAGGGACTCCGCCGCGCCACCGGTGAGTGCGCGGGCGCTCCACGTGTCCGCCCAGGCGGGAGCGTCCAGGGCCTGGGGACGCGAGACCTGGCGTCGCATGCCGGCCCTTACCAGCGTGGCGACCACCCGGTGCGCCGCCGGCACAGCCAGAAGGCGGCGCACCGCCCCGAGGGCGAGGCCGGCCAGGGGTGCCCGGCCCCCGACGGCGCCGACCGCCAACGGGGGCACCAGCGCAGGCCGGAGCGCGAGGGAGGGGTCTACGAGGACGATCCCGTCAACGAGGTCGGGACGACGGCGTGCGAGCAGCTCGGCCTCGAAGGCCGCCATCGAGTGGGCCACGAGAATGGTTGGGGCGCCGTCGGCCACCCCCAGGTCCTCCAGCAGGCGAGCGAGGACGGCGGCCTGGACGTCGAGTGACGGCAGCCCGGAGCAGCGGGTCCCCAGGCGCCCCTGCCGGTCGATGAGGACGTGCCACCCGGGCAGGTGCGTGAGGACCGGCTCCCAGAAGGCCGAGCCCAGGCCTGCGCCCGCCAGGAGCACAAGGGTGGGCACGCGGCTCGCGCCAGGCCCCGGTGCGTCCGGGCCGGCCTGGGCAGAGGGCGGGTGCCCGCCGGCCAACCGGGCCCCGGGCGGGTGGGGCGCCCCGGGGGCCGGCAGGCGCCTGGCGGTGACGCCGGCGCGGCGCGCCCAGTGGCCCTGCCGCGCGGTGTACTGCTGCGCGGTGTGCTGCCGCCCGGTGTGCTGCCAGCGCCGGCCGACGGCGCCCGAGCCCTCCCCGCGCCGGCCGGCAGCGGCCTCATGCTCGAAGGCGGGCACCGGCGTCGTCACCCCTGTCAAGCCGGAGGGCGAGCACAGCCCCCACCATCGAGGACAGCAGCACCTGCCCCACCTGCGGCCACCACTGGCTGCCGGGGGACAGCGCCGCCAGCACCAGGGTGAGCACGTCCAGCAGGCCGAGCCCCACCGCCGCCACGAGCGCGCCGCCCACCTGTGGCCGCGGCGCCCCCATCTCCCGCAGCGCCAGCACCAGCAGCACGAGGGCACCGAGGAAACCGGTCCCCACCACGCCCGAGGCAAGCGTGTGCAGCGCCGCGGCGAGCCCCGTGTCCTGGCACGTGACGTCCATGCTCGGGGAGCAGGGCATGTTGCCCAGGGCGTCGGCCACCGTGCCCACCCCGGCGGCCGCCAGGGCGAGGGCCAGCAGCGTGGACCAGCGGCCGAGCAGGTCCCGCCACCCGCGCCTGCCCAGGGCGGCCACGGCCGCCAGCAGGAGGCCGGCGAGCAGGTCGCCCCCGCGGAAGACCCACTGCCAGGGCTGGTCGTCGGCCGCGAGCTCGGACAGGTACCCGGGCAGCGGGCCGCCGGCCCACAGCAGGGGGGCCAGCACCCACGTGTTGTAGGACAGCAGCACGGCAGCGGCCAGCAGGCGCCTCATCGTGAGGGCCTGACGAGCGGGAAGGCGATGGTCTCGCGGATCGACGCGCCCGTGAGCATCATGACGAGACGGTCCAGGCCGAGCCCCAGCCCGCCTGCGGGCGCCATGCCGTGCTCCAGGGCCTCGAGGAAGGCCTCGTCGAGCTCCATCGCCTCAGAGTCACCGCTGGCGGCCGCCAGCGACTGGGCCGTCAGCCTCTGCCTCTGGATCACCGGGTCCACGAGCTCGGAGTAGGCGGTGCCGACCTCCGAGCCGAAGATGATGAGGTCCCAGCGCTCGGCCAGGGCAGGGTCCTGGCGGTGAGGACGGGTCAGCGGCGAGGTCTGGGAGGGGAAGTCGCTGAAGAAGGTCGGCTGCACGGTGCTGGACTCCGCCAGGTGCTCGTAGAGCTCCTGGACCAGGGTGCCCCACCCCCAAGAGGGCTCGTGGCGCAGGCCCAGGCGCTCGGCGTGGGAGCGCAGCACGGCGACGGGGGTGGAGGTCGTCACCTGCTCACCCAGCCCGTGGGAGACGGCGTCGCACACGCTCACGGTGCGCCACGGCAGCGCCAGGTCCACCTCGTGCTCGACCCCGCCCACGGTGCCGCGCACGAGGGTGGTCCCCAGCGCCTCCGTCGCGGCCGAGACCACAAGGTCCTGGACCACCGTCTTCATCACCTCGTAGTCGGCGTAAGCCTGGTAGGCCTCCAGCATCGTGAACTCAGGGTTGTGGGTGGAGTCCGCCCCCTCGTTGCGAAAGCTCCTTCCGATCTCGAAGACGCGGTCCATGCCGCCCACGACGAGCCGCTTGAGGTAGAGCTCGGGAGCGATCCGCAGGTACAGGTCAAGGTCGTAGGCGTTGATGTGGGTGCGGAAGGGGCGCGCGTTCGCCCCGCCGTGCACCGGCTGGAGCATCGGTGTCTCCACCTCGAGGTAGCCGCGCCCGAGCAGCCGGCCGCGCACGGCCTGCACGGCCCGGGAGCGGGCCTCGACCAGCCGTCGCTGGCGCGCGGACGTGATGAGCGCCAGGTGGCGCTGGCGCACAAGCGCCTCCGGGTCGGTCAGGCCGCGGTGCTTGTCCGGCAGGGGGCGCAGGGACTTGGAGGTCATGACCCAGCCCGTGGCCAGGAGGCTGGCGGTGCCGGTGCGTGACCTGCCGGGCACACCGGTGACGGCCACCTGGTCCCCGACGCGCACGAGACGCCGGAACCGGGCCAGGGCCTGCGGGGCCTGGTCGCGCTCCAGGAGCACCTGCACCTGCCCGCCCCAGTCGCGCAGGTCCGCAAACAGCACACCGCCGTGGTCGCGCAGCCCCATGACGCGCCCGGCGACGGTCCGCTCGCCCGCGCCGTCGAGCGCCTGGGCGCAGCCGGCCGTGACGGCGGTGCTCGCCGGGTAGGGGTCCACCCCCTGGGAGAGCATCCGCTCGCGGCAGGCGGCGCGCTCGCGCATCTCGTGGGGCAGGCGCACGGCCGGGCCGGGCTCGGGAACGGCACGGGTGAGGGCCAGCATGCGGGCGCTGTCGGCGTCGCTCAGGCGCTGCTGGGGCCACTGCTCGCCGCACAGGCGGCCTGGGGGGCGTAGGAAGCCCTCGGCGACGGCGATGGCCGTCGAGACGCGGGCGAGGTCGCCGGCGTCGGCGTAGCAGATCATGCGCGGCACCCAGTCGGGCTCGTAGCGGGAGTTGGAGCGGTACAGGGACTCCAGCTGCCACCAGCGCGAGGCCGCCAGGAGCACCTTGCGGCGCGCGCGCTGGATCGGACCGGCCCCCAGCCGCTCGCCCTGGGCGAAGACGTCGCGGAAGACGGCGAAGTTGAGCGAGACCCGCGCGACGGACAGGGAGACGGCCTCGGCCATGAGGGTGCTCACCATGAGCTCGGTGACGCCGTGGTCTGCCTCGGGGTGGCGGCGCATGACGTCCAGGCTCAGCCCGTCGGCGCCCCAGGGCACGAAGGACAGCAGCGCAGCCACCCGCCCCCGCTCGTCGCCCTCGGGGAACAGGGCCTCGACGAGGACGGACTCGCCGTCGGAGGGGTCGTCGAGGCCACGGCCCAGCGCCATGGAGAAACCGCGCTCCGCCTCGCCGTTGAGCCAGGCGGTTGCCAGGGAGCTGAGGCCGGCCAGCTCCTCGGCTGGGATGGAGCGGTGGCGCCGCACCCGCGCGGTGTACCCGGCGCCGGAGGCGTGGCGCACGGCCTGACGGACCTCCGTGAGGTCGTTGAGACGGAAGCGCGAGGGGCGCAGGACGGCCTCGTCGCCCACGCGCAGGGCGTGCATCCCGGCCTGCACCCAGGCGCGCGCGCCAGCCTCGGAGGCGCCGATGACGGCGGGAGTCAGCCCGTAGGACACGCAGTGACGGCAGAAGGCGGAGACAGTGGCGGGCCAGGTGGCCGGGTCCCCCAGGGGGTCGCCGGAGACGAGGGCGACGCCGAGGCTGGGGCGGTAGGAGACGGCGCCGTGCTCGGTGAGCAGGACGGACTTGTCACGGCGGGTGGCGAAGTAGCCGAGCGAGTCCTGGGGGTGGGCCGCCAGGAGCGTGCGCACGCGCTCCTCCTCCTCGACGCTCATGCGCGCGGCCAGCCGCTGGGAGCGCAGCAGGGTGGCCACGCCCGCCAGGAAGGACAGGGCCCAGCCCAGGCCGAGGAGACTGAAGGGCCAGTCGGAGAACTGCCGGACGAGGTCGATGAGGGGGCTGAGGTCAGCCGACAGGAGCAGGGCGGTGAGGACCGAGGGGTGGATGAGTGCGACGACGAGGACGGTCAGCGCGGTGCTGGCGCCGATGCCGAGAGTGGTGACCGTCAGCGCCCGGCGCAGGTTGCCGGGCCGCATGCGCACCCGGTAGGCGTCACGGTCGCGCAGGAGCACGGCGATGAGCACGACCAGCACGAGGATGTTGAAGCCGAGCGCCGCCAGCTCCTGGCGAGAGACCTCCACCTCGGGGATGACGGCCAGCGAGACGGCGGCCAGGACGAAGGCCACGATGCTGAGCACGGCCAGGACGGTGGTGGACACCCAGGCGACCCGGGTGTGGCGCGACAGGGCCGAGCCGAGGATGAGGATGACGACGGCGGTGAACCAGTCGAGCACCGGCAGCGGGACGAACCATGTCAGGGCGAAGGCGCTCAGCGCGCTCAGGCCGGGGACCGGGTACAGGACGGTGGACACCAGCGCCACCAGCCCGACCGTCATGACGGCACGGGGCAGCAGGACAGGGCTCCGGGACGTCCCGAGGGTGCTGGTCCGGAAGGAGCGGGCACGTGTCATGAGCGCATCATGACAGCATCCTGAGCCCGGTCGGATCCCCCGCACAGAGGAGGCCGGCTCCTCCCGGGGTAGGGGAGGAGCCAGGGTGGGCTCAGGGTGCGTCTCAGGGGCGGGCCAGGTCCCAGCAGCGTGCCCCGCCCGTCATCCCGGCCTCATTGGGCACGACCACGACGTCCTCGCCCATGGCTGCGAGCTGCGAGGCGAGAATCCGCCGGGAGTTGCCTCCCCCGAGGTAGAGGCGGTCCCACAGGTACATGGGGCGCAGGGCGTCAACGACGCGCCGCACCCTGCGGGACCAGTGGGCGTCGCCCAGGCGCAGGCGCTCGTGCTCACCGATGTAGTCGTCGTAGGTCAGGCCCCAGCGGATCGGGCCCTGGGAGATCTCCACGTGGGGGGCGAGCACGCCGTTGTCGAAGACCGCGTTGCCCAGCCCGGTGCCGAGCGTGATGGTCATCTCGTGGCCGTGGCCGGTGACGACGCCGGCCGCGGCGACCTCGGCGTCGTTGAGGACGAGGACCGGGCGCCCCAGGCGCTGGGTGAGGGCCGTGCCCATGTCGAAGCGCCGCCACATCTCGACCAGCTCGGGCAGCACCCGCGAGCGGGGGCCGTCGCGGGTGATGTAGTGGGGGGTGGCGACGACGATGCCGTGGCGGATCATGCCGGGCATCCCGACCGTCACACGATCGGCCTGTGGCAGCTGGGCGGCGAGATCGGCGATGGTGTCCACCAGTGCCTGCGGCGGCAGGGGGTAGGGCGTTGGGGTCCGCACGGCCCGGGAGATCATCGCGCCCTCGGGGGACAGCACGGAGGACTTGATACCGCCCCCGCCACAGTCGACGGACAGGGTCGTGGGACTGCTCATGGCGGCAGGCTACCGGCGGGCGTGGTCGAATAGCGTCATGCTCACCGATGCGACGCCGGCTCACGCGCCCGCTGACTGTGTGCGCCTGAGGCTCGACCTCGCCTACGACGGCGCCGGCTTCAGCGGCTGGGCCGCCCAGCCCGGCCTGCGCACGGTCGAGGGCGAGCTCACCCAGGCCCTTGAGACCGTGCTGCGCGTGCCCGTGAGGCTGACCGTCGCCGGCCGCACCGACGCCGGCGTCCACGCCGCCGCCCAGTGCGTCCACCTTGACGTGCCCATGGCCGCGTGGCGGGCCGTGCCCGGTCGCTCGGGACGCCGCCCGCAGGACGCCCTGCTCACCCGCCTCGCCGGGGTCCTCGCCCGCCAGGCGCGCCTGGCCGCCGACGCCGGGATCACCGGGCCGGTCCCACGCGGAGCCAGTGACCTCGTCGTCACCGGCGCGCGCGTGGCGCCCGAGGGCTTCGACGCCCGCTTCTCCGCCCTCAGCCGCCGCTACGTCTACCGCGTCGCCGACGGCGGCCCCGGCGGCGCCCCGCGCAGCGCCACCCGCCGGGGCCAGGTGCTGTGGCTGCCCGAGGAGCTGGACGTCGAGGCCATGGACCGCAGCGCCCAAGCCCTCCTGGGTGAGCACGACTTCCTGTCCTACTGCCGCCCGCGCCAGGGGGCCACGACGGTGCGAACCCTGCACCGGCTGCAGTGGCGCCGGCCGCTTGACGGGCCCGACGCCGGGCTCGTGATGCTGAGCGTGGTGGCGGACGCCTTCTGCCACTCCATGGTGCGCTCCCTGGTCGGGGCGGGCCTCGCCGTCGGGCGTGGCAGCAGGGGTGAGGACTGGCCCGGCGCGCTGCTCAGGCGCCGCTCGCGTGACGGCGCCGCCCCGGTGGCCCCCGCCCACGGGCTCACCCTGGAGGAGGTCGTCTACCCGCAGGACGACGCCCTCGCCGAGCAGGCGCGGCGCTCGCGGGTGCTGCGCCGCCCGCCCACCGAGGACTGCGGCTGCTAGCCGCCCTCGCCGGGCGCTCGCGGGTGCGGGGCGAGGGCGGGCGCTGGGCCCGTCGTGGCGCAGGCCGGCCCCAGCGTGTCGGGTCTCACCCTCGCGGCGGCGCCAGTTCTTTTGACCCTCCTTCCGGGGCCCCGGTATGGTGGGCGAACGTCGTGCAGCACGCATGTGCGCGTCCGCGGTGCCGTCCCACTCGCCCCGGATCGCCAGTGCTCCGACCCCTCACCTGACCATGGTGGTCTCGTCGGGCCGCGAGAGCTTCAACGCGCTGCCCGGTGACCCACTCGCCAAGAGAAACGAAGGCAACGCCCGTGCGCACGTACACACCGAAGCCCGGCGACGTCGAGAAGAACTGGTACGTCATCGACGCCACCGACGTCGTCCTCGGCCGCCTCGCGGCCCAGGCCGCGACCCTGCTCCGTGGGAAGCACAAGCCCCAGTTCGCGCCCCACGCGGACTGCGGCGACTACGTCGTCATCATCAACGCCGACAAGGTCGCCCTCACCAACGGCAAGGCTGACAAGAAGTTCGCCCACCGTCACTCCGGCCACCCGGGTGGCCTCACCTCCGTCTCGTACCGCGAGCTGCTCGCGACGCGCCCGGAGCTCGCCGTCGAGAAGGCCGTCAAGGGCATGGTGCCGCACACCACCCTCGGCCGCCAGCAGCTGAAGAAGCTCAAGGTCTACCGAGGCGCCGAGCACCCGCACGCCTCGCAGAACCCCCAGGCTTTCGAGATCACCCAGGTCGCCCAGTAAGCGCTCCAGCGCCCGGCACCCCGCGACAAGCAAAGGACACATCGTGGCTGAGACCACTGTCGATATCGACGCGCTGGACGAGGACAACGCCCCCTCCAGCTACACCACCGAGACCGCTGGCGCCTCCGAGGGCCGCGGGCAGTCCATCACCGCCCCCGGTGCTGGCCTGGGCCGCCGCAAGGAGGCTGTCGCCCGCGTCCGCCTCGTCCCCGGCACCGGCCAGTGGACGCTCAACGGCCGCACGCTCGAGGACTACTTCCCCAACAAGCTGCACCAGCAGCTCGTGCGCGCCCCCTTCACCGTCCTCGACCTCGAGGGCCGCTTCGACGTCGTCGCCCGCATCCACGGCGGTGGCGTCTCCGGCCAGGCCGGCGCCCTGCGCCTGGGCATCGCCCGCGCCCTCAACGAGATCGACCGTGAGGCCAACCGCCCGACCCTGAAGAAGGCCGGCTTCCTCACCCGTGACGCCCGCATCGTCGAGCGCAAGAAGGCCGGTCTGCACAAGGCCCGCCGCGCCCCGCAGTACTCCAAGCGCTGACCCGGCGCCCGCGCCGTCCGCTGCGACGCCGTGGCAGGTCCCGGGCCTGGCCGGGGCGGCGTGGGAGGATGGCACACGTCCCACGACCCCCATTCGGAAGGACTGACTGACATGGCACGACTCTTCGGCACGGACGGTGTGCGAGGCCTCGCCAACGACCTGCTCACCCCCGCCCTCGCCGTTCAGCTCGGTGAGGCCGCCGCACAGGTCCTCACCCGCGGGGCACCCGCCTCCTCCCGCTCGCGCACCGGCCGCTTCCGTGCCATCGTCGGCCGCGACACCCGCGCCTCGGGCGAGTTCCTCGACCACGCGATCAGCGCGGGCCTGGCCTCCTCGGGCATCGACGTCACCCGGGTGGGCGTCCTGCCCACCCCGGCCATCGCGCACCTGACCGCCACGCAGGACATCGAGCTCGGCGTCATGATCTCCGCCTCCCACAACCCGTTCCAGGACAACGGGATCAAGTTCTTCGCCCGCGGCGGCTACAAGCTCGAGGACGCCGTCGAGGACCAGATCGAGGCTCTGCTCGGCCGCACCGACGCCCCGCCGGTGGGCGCCGGCGTCGGCCGTGTCATCAAGGGTGAGACGGTGGCGGACCAGACCTACATCAACCACCTCGTGGACTCCGCCGCCACGGACCTGTCGGGCCTGAGGATCGTCGTCGACGCCTCCAACGGAGCCGCCTCGGCTGTCGGCCCCGCCGCCCTTCGCGCCGCCGGGGCCGAGGTCATCGTCATCAACGCCTCCCCGGACGGGCTCAACATCAACGCGGCCTGCGGCTCCACCCACCCCGAGCAGCTGCAGAACTACGTCACCAGCGTCGGGGCTGACATGGGCTTCGCCTACGACGGCGACGCCGACCGCTGCCTCGCCGTCGACTCCGAGGGCCGGCTCGTGGACGGCGACCAGATCATGGGCCTGCTCGCGGTGGGCATGAAGGCCGACGGCGTCCTGGCCTCGGACACGCTCGTCGTCACCGTCATGAGCAACCTCGGGCTGCTGCTGGCCATGCGCAAGCACGGCATCCGCACGGTGCAGACCGGCGTCGGCGACCGTTACGTGCTGGAGAGGATGCTCCAGGGCGGCTACACCCTCGGCGGTGAGCAGTCCGGCCACGTCATCGACACGCTGCACGCGACCACCGGTGACGGGGTGCTCACCTCCCTGCGCGTGGCAGCGCGTGTCAAGCGCTCGGGCAAGAGCCTGGCCGAGCTGGCGAGCGTTGTGGAGCGCCTGCCGCAGACCCTCATCAACGTCAAGGGGGTGGACAAGGCGGCCGCGCACACGAACAACGCCGTGCACAAGGCCGTCGCCGAGGCGGAGGAGCGCCTGGGGACGACAGGCCGTGTGCTGCTGCGCCCCTCCGGCACCGAGCCGCTGGTGCGTGTCATGGTCGAGGCCGCGACCCAGGCCGAGGCGGACGCCGTCGCCTCCGGGCTCGCCGAGGTCGTCAAGGACAACCTCTCGCTCGCCTGAGCCGCCCCGCCGTCGCCCGGCCCCGCCGTCGCCCTCGAACTCCTCGGTTTGCGCTCGAAAGTACGGCGAATCACCGTACGCTCGCGCGCAAACCGAGGAGGTGGGCGGGTGGCGGGGCTCAGTGGTGTCCACGCAGCGGACATCACAGCCCGCGCAGTGGTCGTGCCTTGCGGTGACCCCTGGAATCCTGCGGTTCTCTTCCGGAGCCAGTGGCTGACTGGTGGCTGATGTCCGTGCTGTGGACACCGGTGCGTGCTGCGCTGTCCCCGACCACGGCCTGCGGGCCTCAAGCACTGACCTCGGACCGGGTTCGGGCCCGGCTGCGAGGTGTCCCGGCTGCGAGCCGCGCCCGCTCAGGCCTTGCGCAGGAGCACCCGCTGCACGTGGTGGTCCGGCCCCTTGTGGAGCACGAGCGTGGCCCGCGGGCGCGTCGGCGCAATGTTCTCGCGCAGGTTCGCGAGGTTGACCGACTCCCACACCTCGTTGGCCGCCGCCACCGCCACGTCGTCGGGGACGGACGCGAAGGGGCGGAAGTACGACGTCGGGTCGTGGAAGGCCGTGCGCTTGAGCGTGAGGAAACGGTCGAGGTACCAGCGGCGGATGTCCTCGGGGTCGGCGTCGACGTAGATCGAGAAGTCGATGAAGTCGCTCACCGCCAGGGCCGACCCTCCGGGGACAGGGGTGTCACGGCCCCGCGTGTGGACGCGGCGCGCCGGCTGCAGGACGTTGAGGCCCTCAAGCACGAGGACGTCGGGGCGCTCCACCACCGTCCTCTCCCCGGGCACGACGTCGTAGACCTGGTGGGAGTAGACCGGGGCCTCCACCCGCGGCGCCCCGGACTTGACCGCCATGATGAAATCCAGCAGCGCCCGGCGGTCGTAGGACTCGGGGAAGCCCTTGCGCGCCGTCAGTCCCCGCTGCTCAAGCACCGCGTTGGGCAGCAGGAAGCCGTCCGTGGTCACGAGCGAGACCCGCGGCGTCTGCGGGAAACGGGCCAGCAGGTGCGCGATGAGGCGGGCGGTCGTGGACTTGCCGACGGCGACCGACCCAGCCACCGCCACGACGAAGGGAGTCGGGCTCTCGTCCACACCCAGGAAGTCCGCGGTGAGGCGGCCGCGCTCGCGGGTCGAGGCGATGTAGGTCTCCAGCAGGGCGGTCAGTGGCCTGTAGACGACGTCGACCTCGGGCAGGTCGATGGGGTCACCCAGGCCGCGCAGCTTCTCGACGTCGGCCTGCGTCAGCGGCAGGGGAGCCGAGGCCGCCAGGGCCCGCCACTGCTCACGGTCGAGCTCGATATAGGGAGAGGCACTGCTCACGGGCACAGTCTGACGCATTGTCAGCACCGTGATGGGCCGGACGGTGCGTCCGGGGACCGCGGCCGCACAAGGTCACACGGCCACATTCTGACCACCCCCTAGCCGCAGCGGGCCGGACAGTGCTTCGCTGGGTGTCCATGTGCGGAATCGTTGGCCACACCGGCCCCCTGACAGCCTCCGACCGTAGCCTCACCGTCCTCATGGACGGCCTGAGCCGCCTGGAGTACCGGGGCTATGACTCCGCCGGCGTGGCACTGGTCACCGGTGAGGGCCTGGCCGTCGTCAAGGCGGCCGGCAAGCTCGAGAACCTGCGCGAGGCGCTCGACGCCGCCGACCCCGCCCCCGCCACCGCCGGCATCGGCCACACCCGCTGGGCCACCCACGGCGGCCCGACGACGGCCAACGCGCACCCGCACCGGGCTGGCCGCCTCGCCGTGGTCCACAACGGCATCATCGAGAACTTCCGTGCGCTGCGTGCCGAGGTCGAGGCCGCCGGCCGCACCCTGCTGTCCTCCACCGACACCGAGGTCGCCGCCCACGTCCTGGACCTTGACTACGCCCGGCGCCTCGACGAGGCCGGGCCCGACGCCGACCCCGCCGACGTGCTCGTCGAGTCGGTGCGGGCCGTCACCGCCCGCCTGGAGGGGGCCTTCGCCCTCCTCGCCGTCACCGAGCTCGCGCCCGGCACCATCGTCGCCGCCCGCCGTTCCAGCCCGCTGGTCATCGGCCTGGGGGAGGGGGAGGCCTTCCTGGGCTCCGACGTCGCCGCCTTCGTCTCCTTCACCCGCCGTGCCGCCGAGGTGGACGACGACCAGGTCGTCCTCCTCAGGGGCGGGCAGGTCACCGTGTGGGACGCGGACGGGACCCGGGTCGAGCCGCGCACCTGGGAGGTCACCTGGGACGCCTCCGCGGCGGTCAAGGGCGGCTACGAGACCTTCATGGACAAGGAGATCCACGAGCAGCCGGCCGCCGTCGCCGACACCCTGCGCGGCCGGGTTGACGAGCGCGGCGAGATCCAGCTCGACGAGATGCGCATCGACCCGGCGGTGCTGCGCAGTGTGGACAAGATCATCGTCGTGGCCTGCGGGACCGCCTCCTACGCCGGCCACGTGGCCAAGTACGCCATCGAGCACTGGTGCCGGGTGCCGGTTGAGATCGAGCTCGCCCACGAGTTCCGCTACCGCGACCCCGTGGTCAGCGAGAAGACCCTCACGGTGGCCATCTCCCAGTCCGGCGAGACCATGGACACGATCCAGGCGGTGCGCCACGCCCGTGAGCAGGGCTCGAAGGTGCTGGCCATTGTCAACACCTACGGCTCGACCATCGCCCGTGAGGCCGACGCCGTCCTGTACACCCACGCGGGCCCTGAGGTGGCGGTGGCCTCCACCAAGGCCTTCCTCGCCCAGATCACCGCCTGCTACCTGCTGGGCCTGTACCTGGCGCAGCTGCGCGGCAACAAGTGGCCCGACGAGGTCGCCGACTACCTCGCCAACCTTGCCCTCATGCCCGGCAAGATCCAGGACCTGCTCGACGGCCAGGAGGAGCGCCTGCGGGCTCTGGGCGCCGAGCTGGCGGACCGGACCTCCTTCCTGTTCCTGGGGCGGCACGTCGGCTACCCGGTGGCCCTGGAGGGTGCGCTCAAGCTCAAGGAGCTGGCCTACGTGCACGCCGAGGGCTTCGCCGCCGGCGAGCTCAAGCACGGGCCCATCGCCCTGGTCGAGGAGGGACTGCCTGTCTTCGTCATCGTCCCGACCCCCCGCAGGCCCGTCCTGCATGACAAGGTGATCAGCAACATCCAGGAGGTCCGGGCCCGCGGCGCCCGCACGATCGTCATCGCCGAGGAGGGGGACCGGGCCGTCGAGTCCTTCGCCGACGACGTCATCCGCGTGCCCCAGACCCCGACGCTCATGTGGCCGCTGCTGACGGTCGTGCCCCTGCAGGTCTTCGCGGCCGCGCTGGCACGCGCCAAGGGCCTGGACATCGACCAGCCTCGCAACCTCGCCAAGTCCGTCACCGTGGAGTGAGGGCGGGCCGGTGCCCTCAGGCGCCCTCAGCGACGACGAAGGCGAGGGCCAGTCCGGCGTCGTGACTGAGCGACAGGTGCCAGCGGGTGATCCCCAACGTGCGGGCCGTGCGCGCCGCGACCTGCGACAGCGCGAGACGCGGTGGCGTGCTGGGGGCTGAGACAACCTCGACGTCGGTCATCCTCCACCCGCCCGGGACCTCGCGGCCCGCCGCTCCCAGGGCCGAGCCAAGGGCCTTGAGCGCCGCCTCCTTCGCCGCGACGCGGGCCGCCAGCGACTCGACGCGCCCGGCGCACAGGGTGCGTTCGCGCGCGGTCAGCAGGCGCTCGGCCAGGGCGGGAGAGCGCCGCAGGCGGTCCTCGAGCCGGGCGACGTCCACGAGGTCCGTGCCCACGGCGATGATCATGGCACCAGTGTGCCGCAGGGGCAGGCGCCCCGGTCACGAGCGCGCGTGTGCCCGCATCACCGGTGCGTGAGGATAGGGCCATGATGTCCCTCGACACGACCTACGCCTACCCGGCCGCCGCCATCGCCGCCGCCGAGGCGCCGCTGACCCGTGCCACCGAGGCCTACATGCACGCCGCCGCCCAGGCTCTGGCCCAGGCCGCCGTCGAGGAGCTGCGTGCGGGCCGCGGCAGGGTGGTGGGCGCGCCTGTCCTCGTGCTCGCCGGGGGCGGGCACAATGGCGGCGACGCCCTGCTCGCCGCCGCGCTCCTGGCGCACCAGGGCTGCGAGGTCACCGCCCTGCTTGCCACGGACCACCCGCACGGCGCCGCACTCGCCGAGGCCCGGCGAGCCGGTGTCCGCGTGGGCCCGCAGGACGCCGCCGATCCGGAGCTCGTCGTTGACGGCCTCACCGGCCTGGGAGCGAGCGGACCGTTGCGCCCGCGCGCCGCCGGGCTCGTGGCCCCACTCATCGCCGCCGGGGCACCGGGCAAGCGCCCTGTCCGGGTTCTCGCCGTCGATGTGCCCAGTGGCGTCGGCGTCGACGACGGATCCGTCGAGGGGCCGGTGCTCGCCGCCGACCGCACGGTGACCTTCACCTGCCTGCGCGGCGCGCACGTGCGGGCGCCGGCGGCCGCTCTGTGCGGGCGCGTCGATGTTATCGACCTCGGCCTGCCGGTCCCCGAGGCCGAGCCCCTGGCACCCTGCCCCGCCGACGGTGCTCGTGTCCCAGCTGGTCCCGGAGGCCCCGGCGGCCCTGCTGGCCCCGGATGCCCAGCTGGCCCCGGACGCCCTGGCGGCCCCGGTGGCCCGGCGCCCGCCGGAGCGTCCAGCCCCGGCCTGCACGACGACGTGCTGTGCCCGGCCGACGCCGTGCTCGCCAGGCGCCTGCGCGTGCCCGGCGAGCGGGACCACAAGTACACGCGCGGCGTCGTCGAGCTCTGGGCCGGCAGCGAGACCTACCCGGGTGCCGCCGTCCTGACCAGCTCGGGCGCGTGGAGGGCCGGGGCGGGGATGGTGCGCCTGGCCGCCCCACGCCGCGTCGAGGACCTCGTCCTCGCCCACCGCCCCGAGACGGTCCCCGTCCCCGGCCGCCACCAGGCCATCGTCATCGGCCCCGGCACCGACCCCGAGGACGAGCCCCGCGCAACGCAGCTGCGCCGCGCCCTGGGCTCCGTCATGCGTCGCGCCGGCGGCTCCGCCGACACCCCGCCCGTGCCCGCCGTCATCGACGCCGGTGCCCTGCCCCTGCTGCCAGACCTGCTCGCACAGGCACGCACCCTCACCCCCAGCGCGGTGATCACCCCGCACGCCGGGGAGGCGGCCGCACTCCTGTCCGCCCTGGGACGGCCCACCGCTCGCCCGGAGGCCGAGGACCCCGCCACGGCGCCACGGATCGCCCGCGAGCTCGTCCACCGCACCGGCGCCTGCGTGCTGCTCAAGGGCACCCCGACCCTCGTCGCGACTGCCGACGGCGCCTGCTTCCACCTCGACTCCGGCCCGGGCTGGCTCGCCACCGCCGGCAGCGGCGACGTCCTCGCCGGTGTGCTCGGCTGCCTGCTCGCCGCCGATCAGGCCCGCGCCGAGGCCTCAGCCGCCGGTGCCGGCCGTCACCCGGCTGGGCGGACAGCGGCCCGCACCGGCCAGGGGCTGCTCACCGGGGCGGACACCGCCGCCTGCGCCGCGCTGGCCGTGCGCGTGCACGCTCTCGCCGGCGCCCTCGCCAGCGGCGGTGGGGCCGTCGGCCGCACGAGTGGCGCCGGTGGGCAGGCCAGCGCGCCCCCGGGGACCGGCGCCCACCGCTCGGGCCACCCCGTCACCGCCCTTGACGTCGCCGAGGCCGTGCCCGCCGCCGTCGAGCACCTGCTGTCACTGGTGGAAGAATCCTCACCGTGAGACCGCCCGCCACCACCTCCCGCGCCGTCATCGACCTCGACGCCCTCGCCCGCAACGCGCGCGTCCTGGCCGAGGCCGCCGGGACGCCCTGGATGGCGGTGGTCAAGGCAGACGCCTACGGGCACGGCATCGGGCCGGTGAGCCTGACCTGCCTGGCCGCCGGCGCCACCTGGCTCGGCGTCGCCCAGCTTGCCGAGGCCCTGCACCTGCGCGGCCTGCTCGACCAGGCGGGCGTCGCCCGCCCCGAGCCCGGACCCGACGCCGTCCCCACACCCCGGGCGCCCCGCCTCATGTGCTGGCTCGCACCCGTCCTGACCCCGCAGGAGGCCGCCGCACCCGGCTCCCCGCTGCGCCAGGCCCTCGAGGCCGACCTCGACCTGTCGGTGTCCACCACCGCCCAGCTCGAGGCCCTCGCCGCCGCCTGCGCGGCCCACGTGCGCGCTGGTGGCGCGCCCGGCCGCGTCCACCTCAAGGCCGACACCGGCATGTCGCGCGCCGGGGCCGTCCCCGAGGACCTGCCCGCGCTCGCGGCTGCCGCCCGCGGCGCCGAGGACAGCGGGGTGCTCGACGTCGTCGGGCTGTGGTCCCACCTGTCGCGGGCCGACGAGCCCACCTGCGGCTCGACCGAGGAGCACCTGGAGCGCTTTGCCCGCGCTGAGGCCGTGGTGGCCCGGGCCGGGCTGCGCCCCCGGGTGCGCCACCTCGCCGCCACCGGCGGCCTCCTGTGGCACCCGGCTGCCCGTCTCGACCTCGTGCGCGTGGGCATCGGGCTGTACGGGCTGTCTCCGGAGCCCGCCGTCGCCACCTCCGCCGAGCTCGGCCTGACCCCCGTCATGCGTCTGGAGGCGCCCGTGACCATGACCAAGCGCGTGCCCGCGGGCACGCCGGTCTCCTACGGGGGCACCTGGCGCGCCCCCACGGACAGGTGGCTGGGCCTCGTCCCCCTCGGCTACTCCGACGGCGTGCCCCGCCACGCCGCCAGCGCCGGGCCGGTCGCCGTCGGCACACTGCGCACCACCGTCGTCGGGAAGGTCTGTATGGACCAGCTCATCATCGACCTGGGCCCCGCCGTGGACGACGACGGCCAGGACCTGCCCTGTCCCGCCCGCGCGGGGGACACCGCCGTGCTGTGGGGGGCCCCGGAGGCTACCGGGAGCGTGCCCACCGCCGACGAGTGGGCCGCCGTGTGCGGCACCATCAGCTACGAGATCGTCACGCGCCTGGGCCCCCACGTGCCCCGCGTCACCGTCAGCCAGGAGGAGCACCGATGAGCCAGGACCACGCCGGCGGGCGCACAGTCGTCGTCGAGACGACGGACGCCGACGCCACCCGCGCACTGGGCGCCCGCCTGGCCGCGCTCCTGCGCGCCGGGGACCTCGTCATGCTCTCCGGCCCCCTGGGCGCGGGCAAGACGACCCTCGCCCAGGGCATCGGCTCCGCCCTGGGCGTGCGCGGGCGCGTGTCCTCACCGACCTTCATCATCGCCCGCGTCCACCCCGCCCTGGGACAGGGGCCGGACCTCGTCCACGTTGACGCCTACCGGCTGGCCAGCCTGGACGAGGTGGACGCGCTCGACCTGGACACCTCCCTGGAGGAGTCGGTGACCCTCGTCGAGTGGGGCGAGGACAAGGTCGAGGCGCTGAGCGACAGCCGTCTCGAGATCCGGGTCAGCCGCCCTCAGGGGGCCCTCTCGGGCCGCGGCGAGCAGGGCCCCGCGGACCTGCACGACGTCGATGACGGGCGCCGCAGCATCACCGTCACCGCCGTGGGACAGCGCTGGCAGGGTGTGGACCTCACCGTTGAGGGCGGCGCAGCGTCCTGAGCCGGGCCGTCACGGCTGTGACCTAGGCTGTCCCCGTGCGCATCCTGTCCATCGACTCCTCCCTCGGCACCGAGCTCCTCGTCTGCGACGCCTGCCCCGGCGACGACGGCCGGGTGGCGCTGGAGGTCCTGGCCCATGCCTCGCAACCGGACTCACGCCGCCACGCCGAGTCCCTGGGCCCCATGCTCACCGCCGCCCTCGAGACGCCGCAGGTCGCCGACCGCCCCCTGGACGCCGTCGTCGTGGCGACGGGACCGGCCCCCTTCACCGGGCTGCGCGCCGGCCTGGTCACTGCCCGCACGGTCGCCCGCGTGCGCGGCGTGCCCGTCCACGGCGTGCCCAGCCTCGACGCCGTCGCCCGCCGCGCCCTCGACGAGCTGGGACAGGGGGCCACGGTGCGCGTGCTCACCGACGCGCGCCGCCAGGAGGTCTACACCGCCGTCTACCGCGCCCTGGGCAGTGACGACGTCGAGCGCCTGGGCAGCATCGAGGTCATGGCCCCCGCGGACCTTCCCACCGACGACGCCGACGCCCTCGCCGGCTCCGGGGCCGTCCTGTACCCCCGGGTCGTGGCCGCCAGGCCCGTCCTCGCCACCGTCTCCGGCGACGCCGCCGCCCAGGTGCGTGTCGCGCTCGCGAGGCTGGCCGCCGGGCTGGCTCCGCTGGGCACCGAGCCGCTGTACCTGCGTCACGCCGACGCCCAGGTTCCCTCCGCCCGCAAGCGCGCCCTGTGAACGGGGCCGGCGCAGGGCCCGGGGGCGGTGCGCTGCGTCTGCGCCCCATGACCGAGGCGGACCTGCCGCACGTCGCCCGCCTGGAGGCCGGGCTCTTCGGCGCGGAGGCCTGGAGCGCCGCGCTGCTCGCCAACGAGCTCGCGGCGGCCGGTGGCCCGGGGGCGGACCGCGCCTACGCCGTCGTCGAGGAGCTGGAGCAGCCGGGTACGTCGGTGGCAGCCGGACGCGGCGCCCTGCTGGGCTACGCGGGCCTGTGGTACGGCGACGGCCGTGGCGACGCCGACCTGCTCACCATCGCCACCGCCCCGCAGGCCCGCAGGCGAGGGGTGGCCACCCGCCTGCTCGACCACCTGCTCTCCCAGGCCCGCAGGCAGGGCTGTGAGCACGTGCTGCTGGAGGTGCGTGCCTCCAACACCGGCGCCCAGGCCCTCTATACGCGCCACGGCTTCGAGGTGCTGGGCGTCAGGAGGCGCTACTACACGTGCCCCGAGGAGGACGCCCTCGTCATGCGCCTGCGCCTGGGCCCGCCGCGGGGCCCGGGGCCCGTGGGCGCTGAGGCGCTCGGGCGGCACTGAGCCGGGCGGGGCCGCGGGGCAGTGCGCGCCCGGCAAGCCCGCTCACCGGGCGGGGCCGCGGGGCAGTGCGCGTCCGGCAAGCCCGCTCACCGGGCGGGGCCGCGGGGCAGTGCGCGTCCGGCAAGCCCGCTCACCGGGCGGGCGCCGGAACGGCAGCGGCACAGGCTCCTCCTGCCGCACCTGGAGGCCTCGGTTATTTGTCTGACGAATGTGTCACCAAATGTCGCCGTCAGTGGCGCCGGGGGCCGCACGTGCCGGGGACGCAAGCTGCCGGCAGGACCGGGCTCTTTCCGCACGATGACGCCGCGCAGGCAGGCACCTGCCCGCTGGCGTGCACCTGCGTGCACGTACCTGGGACCACGCGGCCCGGCCCGTGGCTACCCTGGTGCCGTGGCCCCAAAGACTGTTTCCCCCAAGAGGCGCACTGCCTTCTCGACCACCGTCTTCATGAAGCGACTCATGGCGTGGTCCGGCATCGTCTTCCTCCTGTTCGTCATCTTCCACATGTACGGCAACACCCACTACTTCGAGGGTGAGATCGCCTACGACCACTACGCCATCTGGCTGCGTCAGCTGCTCCAGCCGCTGCTGCCCTACGGCGGGTTCCTGTGGATCATGCGCCTCGTCCTGCTGGCGCTTCTGCTGGCCCACGCCTGCTCCGCCTTCTACCTGTGGCGCCGCAACAAGAAGGCCCGCGGCAACGACAAGTACGCCGTGAAGAAGTCCAACGCCGAGTACTACGCCTCCCGCTACGCCATGCGCACCATGCGCTGGGGCGGCGTCATCCTCCTGTTCTTCATCATCTGGCACATCCTGCAGTTCACGACGCTGTCGCTGACCCCCGGCGGCGAGTACGTCCACGGCCGGGCCTTCCAGAACATGTACTACGGCTTCCAGCTGTGGTGGGTGTACCTCATCTACCTGCTCGCCATCGCCGCCCTGGCCCTGCACGCCTGGCACGGCGTGTGGTCGGCGCTGCAGACCCTCGGCCTGACCCGCACGAGGATCGTCCCCTTCATCCGCATCATCGCGACGCTGGTGGCCCTCGTGCTCCTCGTCGGCTTCATGAGCGTGCCCACCGCCATCCTGTTCGGCTGGACCGACGCGCCGATGACCGACGCCGAGTACTACCCGCAGTTCTGCCAGGCCATCGGCTCCGCCGCCTCCGAGTTCGCCGAGCACTGTGGCGTCGCTGCCCACTGACACGAGAGTTGAGTGACTACACCCATGACTGCTGAGCTCATCGAGGGCCTCTACCGCCAGGGCGAGGCGATCGCCGACACCAAGGCCCCTCACGACGTCCCCATCGCGCAGCGCTGGGAGCAGCGCAAGTTCAACGCGAAGCTCGTCAACCCCGCCAACCGCCGCAAGCTCGACGTCATCGTCGTCGGCTCCGGCCTGGCCGGTGGTGCCGCTGCCGCCTCGCTCGGCGAGCAGGGCTACAACGTCAAGTGCTTCTTCTACCAGGACTCCGCCCGCCGTGCGCACTCTATCGCGGCCCAGGGCGGTATCAACGCGGCGAAGAACTACCGCAACGACGGCGACTCCGTCTACCGCCTGTTCTACGACACCGTCAAGGGCGGCGACTACCGCGCCCGCGAGGACAACGTCTACCGCCTGGCCGAGGTCAGCGCGAACATTATCGACCAGTGCGTGGCCCAGGGCGTGCCCTTCGCCCGCGACTACGGCGGCATGCTCGACAACCGCTCCTTCGGCGGCGTGCAGGTCTCGCGCACCTTCTACGCCCGTGGACAGACCGGCCAGCAGCTTCTCATCGGCGCCTACCAGGCGCTTGAGCGCCAGGTCGCGGCCGGGACCGTCAAGGAGTACCGCCGCCACGAGATGGTTGAGCTCATCCTCGTCAACGGCAAGGCCAAGGGCATCATCGCCCGCGACATGGTCACCGGCGAGATTGAGACCCACCTGGCTGACGCTGTCGTCCTGTGCACCGGCGGCTACGGCAACGTCTTCTTCCTGTCGACCAACGCGATGGGCTGCAACGCGACCGCCGTCTGGCGCGCCTACCGCAAGGGTGCCTACTTCGCCAACCCCTGCTACACGCAGATCCACCCGACCTGCATCCCCCAGTCGGGAGACTTCCAGTCCAAGCTCACGCTTATGAGTGAGTCCCTGCGCAACGACGGTCGCATCTGGGTTCCCAAGAAGGCCGAGGACTGCGACAAGGACCCGCGCACGATCGCTGAGGAGGACCGCGACTACTACCTCGAGCGCATCTACCCGGCCTTCGGCAACCTCGTCCCCCGTGACATCGCCTCCCGCCAGGCCAAGAACATGTGCGACGAGGGACGTGGGGTCGGCCCGGCCATCAAGGAGACCGCTCCGGACGGCACCCAGCGCATGATGCGCCGCGGGGTCTACCTCGACTTCTCCGAGGCCATCGGCCGCCTGGGCAAGGACGCCGTCTCCGCCCGCTACGGCAACCTCTTCGAGATGTACCAGCGCATCACCGGCGACGACCCCTACGAGGTCCCGATGCGCATCTACCCCGCGGTCCACTACACGATGGGTGGCCTGTGGGTGGACTACGACCTCGAGTCCAACGTCCCGGGCCTGTACGTGGCCGGCGAGGCGAACTTCTCCGACCACGGCGCGAACCGCCTGGGCGCCTCGGCCCTCATGCAGGGCCTGGCCGACGGCTACTTCGTCCTGCCGAACACGCTCAACGACTACCTCGCCGACATGCTGCGCGAGGGCAAGGTTGACCCCAACGCCCCCGAGATCGCCCAGGCGCAGGCCGCGGTCAAGGACCGCATCGAGCGGCTCATGGCGCTCAAGGGCACCCGCTCCGTGGACGACTTCCACATGGCGCTGGGACGCATCATGTGGGAGTACTGCGGCATGGAGCGCCGTGACGCGGGCCTGCGTGAGGCGATCAGGCAGATCCGCGAGCTCAAGGCCGAGTTCTGGCGCGACGCCCGTGTCACGGGCGAGGCGATGGAGCTCAACCAGGCGCTGGAGAAGGCGGGCCGTCTGCTTGACTTCTTCGAGCTTGCCGAGCTCATGTGCATCGACGCCCTGCACCGTCGCGAGTCCTGCGGCGGACACTTCCGGGCCGAGTCCCAGACCCCCGAGGGCGAGGCCCTGCGCCACGATGACGAGTTCCTCTACGTCGCGGCCTGGGAGTTCGGCGGCGAGGACCAGCCGCCGGTGCTCCACAAGGAGCCCCTCATCTACAACGACATCGAGCTCAAGCAGCGGAGTTACAAGTGAACATCAAGCTCAAGATCTGGCGCCAGAAGAACCAGACCACCGCGGGCCGCTTCGAGGAGTACTCGATGTCAGGCATCGAGGAGCACATGTCGTTCCTCGAGGTCCTGGACCTGCTCAACGAGCAGCTCTTCCAGGCCGGTGAGGAACCGGTCGCCTTCGACTCGGACTGCCGTGAGGGTATCTGCGGCCAGTGCGGCGTCGTCATCAACGGGCAGGCCCACGGCCCGATCCGCTCGACGACCTGCCAGCTGCACATGCGCCACCTCGCTGAGGACCCCTCCTTCAAGGACGGCGACACCATCACCATCGAGCCCTGGCGCTCGACCGGCTTCCCGGTCCTCAAGGACCTCATCGTGGACCGTTCCGCCCTGGACCGCATCGTCCAGGCCGGCGGCTACATCTCGGTCAACACCGGGGCGGCCCCGGACGCGCACGCCGTGCCGGTCAAGAAGGAGAAGGCCGACGCCTCCTTCGAGGCCGCGGCCTGCATCGGCTGCGGAGCCTGCGTCGCGGCCTGCCCGAACGCCTCCGCCATGCTCTTCACCGGCGCGAAGATCTCGCACCTGGGCCTGCTGCCGCAGGGCCAGCCGGAGCGTCTTCCCCGTGTCGTGAGCATGCTCAACCAGCACGACGCCGAGGGCTTCGGTGCCTGCACCAACATTGGTGAGTGCGCCGCTGTGTGCCCGAAGTCCGTCCCGCTGGAGGTCATCACGCGACTCAACCGCGACCTCGGCCACGCCCTGTGGGCTGACGCCCGCGCCCACTGAGCCGCAGCCGCTGACCGTCACGCCCCCACGGGCGTGGGGGCGTGGGGGCGTCGTGGCGCGGGACGCGACGGGTGTGGTGAGGGCCCGGGTGGTCCAGGGCCCTGGCGGTCCAGGCCCGGTGCCCGGGCCGCTAGGCTGGTGGCCGTGAGTGAAGCACTGGTCCTGGGAATCGAGTCCACCTGCGACGAGACGGGCGTGGCCCTCGTGCGTGGGCGCGAGCTGCTTGGCGACGTCGTCGCCACCTCTATGGACGAGTACGCCCGCTTTGGCGGCATCATCCCGGAGATCGCCTCGCGCGCCCACCTGGAGTCCTTCCTGCCCACGCTGGACGCTGCGCTTGACCGCGCCGGTGTGGACCTGTCAGAGGTGGACGCCATCGCCGTGTGTGCTGGGCCCGGCCTCATCGGATCACTCACGGTTGGCATCAGTGCCGCCAAGGCACTGGCGGCCGCCACCGGCAAGCCCCTGTACGGCGTCAACCACGTCATCGGGCACCTTGCCGTCGATGAGCTCGTTGACGGGCCCCTGCCCGAGCGCTTCGTCGGCCTCATCGTCTCCGGAGGCCACTCCAACCTCCTTGCCGTGCGCGACATCGCCACCGACGTCGTCGAGCTGGGCGGGACCCTTGACGACGCCGCGGGTGAGGCCTTTGACAAGGTCGGCCGGCTGCTCGGCCTGCCCTACCCCGGCGGGCCGCACGTGGACCGCCTGTCCCAGGAGGGTGACCGCACGGCGATCCGTTTCCCGCGCGGCCTGGCCGCAGGCAAGGACAAGGAGCGCCACCGCTACGACTTCTCCTTCTCCGGCCTCAAGACGGCTGTGGCCCGCTACGTCGAGTCCCTTGAGGACCAGGGCCTCGAGGTGCCGCGGGCGGACGTGTGCGCCGGCTTCTCCGAGGCCGTCAACGACTCCCTCACCGCCAAGGCTGTCCAGGCGTGTGTGGACCAGGAGGTGGACACCCTCGTCATCGGGGGCGGGTTCTCCGCCAACTCGCGGGTGCGCTCGCTGGCTGCCGAGCGTTGCCGGGCTGCGGGGATCACCCTGCGGGTGCCGCCGCTGCGCTACTGCACGGACAACGGCGCCCAGATCGCCGCCCTCGGCAGCGCCGCCGTGCGCGCGGGCGTGGCGCCCAGTCCCATGGACTTCGCCCCTGACTCGGGCATGCCCCTGGACGTCATCATCGCCCACTGACAGGGCAGCGGGGCCGCCCCTTGCCGGCCCGGGGGCTGTCCTGCGGGCTCAGCGTCCAGGGGAGACCGGCTCGACGACGAGCACGGCGCCCCGGGACGGGCTCGCGCCGCCCGCGGCGCCGCGGGCCCGGGCACGTTGGCCGATGCGAGTGAGCACCCAGGTCTCACCGGCGGCACCGGTCGGACGCAGCGAGGCCCTCAGCGCGTCGGGGGACACGTCCACCCCGCGCTTGTGGATCTCCAGGCGGCCGATGCCCCGCTCACGCACCCGCGCCCTGAGGTGGCGCAGGTGCAGCGGAAGCACCTCACGCACCCGCCAGCAGGTGAGGAAGGGGGCGAGGGCGGGCTCGGGCGGCGTGTCTCCGGTGAGGTAGGCGATGCGGGCTCCCACCGGGCGTGAGCCTGTGCGGCGGGCGACCTCGGCGACGAGGCCCGCCCGGATGACCGCGCCGTCGGGCTCCATGAGGTACTCGCCCAGGTGGTCGGCTCCGTCCACCGGCTCGAGCTGCTCGGGCTCCTCGGAGGGGTCCGAGCAGGCCGGGTCCACCAGCCGGTGGGGTCGCAGCTCGCCGTCGGGCGTGGGGGACAGGAGAAGGGCGGATCGCCCGGGTCCCTCGGGGGCCAGCGGGCCGCACCAGATGGCTGCCTCGACGACCTCGCCGGCGACCGACGCCCACTGGACGTGGCTGGACGCGGGCAGAAGCGCGTGGTCGATGCCGGGTGCGACCTTGACGCCCACGGCCTCGACGTGCTCACGCAGGGCCAGCACCTGGCTCAGCCGTGGTGACCACTGCTCGGGGTCACTCAGGCGCCGGCCGTTGGCGCGCCGGGCCGGGTCAGCGAACACCGCGTCCACGCCCTCGGCCTCCAGGTCAATGGTGAGGGCGTCCGCGCACCGGACCTGGGCGCGCTCGAAGGGCATGAGGTTGACGGTGGCCAGGGCCGCCGTCGGCTCGTCGCGCTCGACGGCGAGCACGTCCAGGCCCAGGCCCGCCAGGGCGAGGGCGTCCCCGCCGATCCCGCAGCCCAGGTCCGCCACCCGGCTCACCCCGGCCCGGGCGTAGCGGGCTGCGTGGTGGGCGCAGACCGCCAGACGCGTGGCCTGCTCCAGGCCGTCGTGGGTGAAGAGCATCTGCTGGGCGAAGTCGCCGAACTTGGAGGCCGCGCGTGAGCGCAGACGCTGCTGGGTCAGGGCCGCCGCCACGAGCGCGGGGTCGTGACCTTCGGCACGCAGCACCTCCCCGAGCCGCAGGGCCTCAGACTCCTCGTAGGGGGGCAGGCTGTTGAGCAGGGCCCAGCCCTCGGGGGTGAGCAGCGGGGCGAGGGCGGCTGCCTGCGACGTGTCCTTCACCCCGTGATCCTCCCACGGCCGGGCACGGCGCAGCGCCCCGAGGGCCTGGGCGTGAGCGAGGTGGCGATAGGTTGGGGCGGCCGCCACCTGCGCGGCAGGAGGGGGACGGTGCGGTGACAGGAGGCGCAGGCACCTGTGGTGCGAGGCGTGGGCGCCGGTGCGAGGCGGCGCTGGCGGGGCGGGCTGCGGCCGTCCTCCTGGCGGCGTGCGTGCTCCTGACGGCGGGCGCCAACGCATGGGTCTGGGCCGCCAGCGCAGGGCACCTTCAGGACGCCGGCAGCCGGGCCGACGAGGCCACCGCGCCGGTCGCCATCGTGCTGGGCGCCCGGGTGCACGAGTCGGGCAGGCCCTCGCCGTGGCTGTCCTACCGGCTCGACGTCGCCGCCGAGCTCTACCGCACGGGCCGTGTGGACGCCCTGCTCGTCTCCGGTGCCGGGGGCGGTCACTCCCATGACGAGCCCGGGGCGATGCGCGGCTACCTCGTCGCCGCAGGGGTGCCGTCCGAGGCCGTCGTCCTCGACCCCCACGGCTACGACACCCACGACACCTGTGTGCGTGCGCACGAGGTCTTTGGGGTGGAGCGGGCGCTGCTCGTCACCCAGGACTTCCACACGCCCCGGGCCGTGGCCCTGTGCCGCGCGGCTGGGATCGACGCCGAGGGCGTGGCGGACACGCGCGCGCGGGCGGACCGGGCGGCCTGGGCGCGCTCGTGGCTGCGTGAGCGTGCCGCAGCGCTCAAGGCCGGCTGGGACGTGCTCAGCGGGCGTGAGCCGGTGCCCGGCGGGACACGCGGCGGCGTGGAGGAGGCTGTTGCCTGGACGCGGCAGCACCGTGCCGGGGGCGCTGGAGCCGTGACGCCGTTGGCGAACCCAGGACCGGGACCTGGCACTCACGTTGACTGAGTGCTAACGCCGCGCGTAGATTCGACGCCAGACGCGGCGCCGGGGACCCGGTGCCGCGGCCCGCGCCCCCGGCGCTGACGGGCCGGCCCCCGCGACGGCGGCCCGCCTCACTGAGGGCGTGCACACCACATACACGACGCGCGCTGCGCGAAGGACGCTGAAGAAGCGAGAAGGGGAGGACGCCATGGCGATCTCCATCAAGCCGCTCGAGGACCGCATCGTCGTCCAGACGGTCGAGGCCGAGCAGACCACCGCCTCCGGCCTGGTCATCCCGGACACCGCCAAGGAGAAGCCGCAGGAGGGCAAGGTCGTGGCCGTGGGCCCGGGCCGCGTTGACGACTCCGGCAAGCGCATCCCGGTCGATGTCGCCGAGGGCGACCTCGTCATCTACTCCAAGTACGGAGGCACTGAGGTCAAGTACGCCGGCGAGGACTACCTCATCCTCTCCGCCCGCGACGTCCTCGCCGTCGTCACCAAGTGAGACAGCCGTTCCGCCCAGTCCCCACCGGCTGGGCGGAACGCGGCAGGGGGTGGTGGGGGTACGGGGGGGCCCCCCCCCCCCCCTGTGGCTTTCTTGCTCGCGCACTCCTTGCCGTGGTGTGTCGCGGGGTGCCGCGAGGCGCTGGAGGCGACGGGCCGCAGGGCAGGTCCGGGTGCTCAGGAGCGAGGACCGCGGCTGAGCGCTGCCCGTCGCTCCTCCTCCGTCATCCCGCCCCACACCCCGTAGGGCTCGTGCGCCGCCAGCGCGTGCTCACGGCAGCGGATGATGACCGGGCAGGTGGCGCACACGGCCTTCGCGCCGTCGTCGCGACGGCGGCGCGAGCTGCCTCGCTCGCCCTCGGGGTGGAAGAAGACGGAGGAGTCCATGCCCGTGCACGCGCCCTCGTAACGCCACTCCCACCCCGTGCCCGCGGCCCCGGGACGGAGCGACTGCTCTGGCATGCCGTGACTCCTCCCCGCTCTTATGACGTGACGCGGAGGTCGGGCGGCCATGCCCGCATCGCGGCCCACCACGCATTATGCCCGGAGTGTGCCGGAAGTCCAAAGAAAAACGTTGAAATGGAGCCATTTCCCCGCTTGGGGGACCAGCATGGCCCCATGCGCCCGTGTGGCAACGACTGACACATAGCGGTTCGCGCTGCCCGCCCAGACGCGTCCGCCGTCCCGGTGCCTGCCCGGCGCAGGACCTGCTGGCATCAGGACGCGTGAGGATGATGACGCAGCCGCGGGGTGCATCCGCCGACGGCGCCGACCTACCATGCGGAGGGTGAGCGACTCGATCACCAACTCTGACCTCTTCGCACCCACCGGCCTGACTTACGACGACGTCCTCCTCCTGCCGAGGCTCACCGACGTCATCCCCTCCGAGGTTGACACGACCTCCCGCCTGACCAAGAAGATCAGCCTGTCCACGCCGCTGCTGTCCGCGGCCATGGACACCGTCACCGAGTCCGGTATGGCCATCGCCATGGCCCGGCAGGGCGGCATCGGCATCCTGCACCGCAACCTGTCCATCGAGGACCAGGCGCAGCAGGTGCGCCGGGTCAAGCGCTCAGAGTCCGGCATGGTCTCCGACCCCGTGACCATCACCCCGGAGGCCACCATCGCCCAGCTCGACGAGCTGTGCGGCCACTACAAGGTCTCCGGCCTGCCGGTGGTCGATGAGGCGGGCAACCTCCTGGGCATCATCACCAACCGCGACCTGCGCTTCGTGCCCCCCTCGGCCTGGACCGAGCTGCGTGTGCGCGACTGCATGACCCCGCGCGAGCGCCTCATCACGGGACCCACCGGCATCTCCCGCGAGGACGCCAAGGCCCTGCTCGCCGAGCACCGCATCGAGAAGCTGCCCCTCGTCGATGCCGAGGGCCGTCTCACCGGCCTCATCACGGTCAAGGACTTCGTCAAGACCGAGCAGTACCCCAACGCCACCAAGGACGCCGAGGGCCGCCTCGTCGTCGGCGCCGCCGTCGGCTACTGGGGCGACACGTGGGAGCGAGCCGGCGCCCTGGCCGAGGCTGGGGTCGATGTGCTCGTCGTTGACACCGCCAACGGCGGCGCCCGCCTCGCCCTGGACATGATCTCCCGGATCAAGAACGACTCCGGCTTCGCCGGCATCGAGGTCATCGGCGGCAACGTTGCCACCCGTGAGGGCGCCCAGGCGCTTATCGACGCCGGCGTGGACGCCGTCAAGGTCGGGGTCGGCCCGGGCTCGATCTGCACCACCCGCGTCGTCGCCGGCGTCGGCGTTCCCCAGGTCACGGCCGTCTACGAGGCCGCTCGCGCCTGCACCCCCGCCGGGGTGCCCCTCATCGCCGACGGCGGCCTGCAGTACTCCGGTGACATCGCCAAGGCCATGGTCGCCGGTGCGGACACCGTCATGCTCGGCTCACTGCTCGCTGGCTGCACCGAGTCCCCGGGGGACCTCGTCTTCGTCAACGGCAAGCAGTGGAAGCGCTACCGCGGCATGGGCTCCCTGGGCGCCATGAGCTCGCGCGGACGCCGCTCCTACTCCAAGGACCGCTACTTCCAGGCCGACGTGTCCAGCGACTCCAAGATCGTTCCCGAGGGCATCGAGGGACAGGTCCCCTTCTCCGGTTCCCTGGCCGACGTCGTCTACCAGCTCGTCGGTGGCCTGCACCAGTCGATGTTCTACGTCGGCGCCCGCACGATCAGCGATCTCAAGGCCAACGGGCGCTTCGTGCGCATCACCGCGGCCGGGCTCAAGGAGTCCCACCCGCACGACGTGCAGATGACGGTCGAGGCCCCCAACTACTCCGGGCGCGGATGACCGGCCCGGCGACGGGTGGCCAGGGCGCCGCTCGTGCGACCGGGCCGCAGACCCCTGTGCTCAAGGACCGCCCTCTTCCCTCCGGCTACCGGCGTGCCGATGCCCGCACCGCGGCGCTGCTGGCGGCGCTCGGCGGTTTCATGGCCTGGCTGTCCTCCGCCGGCGGGGTCTCCCAGTTCCAGCAGGACGCGGCCTGGCAGGTGCTCGGCAGCGCGCTGCTCGCGCTGCCCTTGGCCTGGCGACGCCGGCACCCGCTCGTCGTCGGGGTGACACAGTCGGTCGCCTACGCGGTTCTCGGCACCCTCACGGGGTTCGACCTCACCACCTCCCAGGTGCTGCTGTTCCTCTCCTTCTTCTCCATCGGCGCCTGGTCCTCCCAGCGTCGGCGCGCCACGCAGGTGCGTGCCCTCATCTGCCTGGGTATGGGGGCGTGGCTCGTGGCCGTCGTCCTCCACCGCTACCTCGGGCTCCTCGGGACGGCTCAGGCCGTGCCCGTGCGTCAGCTCCTGGCGCTGCTCGTCTTCCAGCTCTTCATCAACACCGCCTTCTTTGCCGCGGCCTGGGTCTTCGGTGACCGCGAGTGGGCGCGGGCCGTGGCCAGAGCCGAGCTGGAGCGGGCCTACACCGACATCCGCGAGCTGCGTGCCGAGCTCGTGGACGCCGCCGTCGGGCAGGAGCGGCTGCGCATCTCCCGCGAGCTGCACGACGTCGTCGCCCACCATGTCACCACCATGTCCGTCCAGGCCGCGGCCGCCCGGCGCCTGCTGGAGCGCGACCCTCAGCGGCACGGCTCCCTGGAGGCCGCCGTCCCGCTCCGGCAGATCGAGTCCGCAGCCCGCCAGGCCGTGGCCGAGCTTCGCACCCTGGTGCTCACCCTGCGCAGCGACGGCCAGGAGGAGGCGCCGCCCACCGTCGACGACATCCCCCAGCTGGTGGAGCAGGCCCGCCTGAGCGGTACCCGGACCACCTTCGAGCACATCGGTGGGGCGGTGCGGGTCAGCCCCGTCATCGGGCTGGTCCTCTACCGGGTGGCGCAGGAGGGCCTGACCAACGCGGCCAAGCACGCGGGAGCCGGCGCGAGCGTGGCGGTGCGCCTGCGGGTGCGCCCCGAGCTGGTCGAGCTCGAGGTCTCCGACGACGGCTACGGTGGTCACAGCCCCGTGCCCGGGACCGGTACGGGGCTGGTCGGCATGCGCGAGCGGGTTGCCGCCGTCGGCGGAACCCTGGAGGTGGGCACCAAGCCCCGCGGCGGCTTCCGCGTGCGCGCCCGGATACCGGTGGCGGACGCCCTGGCCCCGCAGGAGGTACCGGCATGACCCGGGTGCTGCTCGTGGACGACCAGCAGCTCATCCGGGCCGGCTTCCGCACCATCCTGGACAGCGAGCCGGGCCTGGAGGTGGTGGGGGAGGCGGTCAACGGCGCCGAGGCCCTGGCCCAGGCCACCCGGCTGGACCCCGACGTCATCTGCATGGACGTGCAGATGCCCGTCATGGACGGCATCGCCGCCACCCGCGAGCTCGTCGCCCGCGGGTGCCGTGCCGCCGTGCTCATCCTCACCACCTTCGACCGTGACGACTTCCTCTTCGAGACCCTGGACGCCGGAGCCAGCGGATTCCTGCTCAAGACCGCCGAGGCGGAGAAGCTCATCGAGGCCGTCCAGGTGCTCGGACGCGGCGACGCGCTGCTCATGCCCGAGGTCACCCGCCGGGTCCTCACCCGCTACGCCGGCACCCCCCGGTCCGGCTCCGCGGCCGGCACCCCGGCGGGTGACCTGCTCACGGAGCGCGAGCTGGACACCCTGCGGTGCCTGGCACGTGGGCTGACGAACGCGGAGATCGCCGCCGAGCTGTACGTGAGCACCGAGACCGTCAAGACGCACGTGTCCAACATCCTGGCCAAGCTCGGCCTGCGCGACCGGGTGGCCGCCGTCATCTGGGCCTTCAGGCACGGCGTGACCGGCTGATCCCCCGTGCGGGGGAGAGCGAGGCTCGCCCTGCCGCGGGAGGCGGAGGACTGGGGCGCCCGCCTAGCCTGGAGGCATGATCAGCGTCCGCAACGTCCACCGGTTCTTCGGTGACAAGCACGTCCTTAAGGACGTCTCCTTCGACATCCACCCCGGCATGATGACCGGTTTCGTCGGCGGCAACGGTGCCGGCAAGACCACCGCCATGCGCATCATCCTCGGGGTGCTGGCGGCGCAGGACGGGCAGGTGCTCGTCGACGGCGAGCCCATCACCGCAGACCAGCGCGCCGCCATCGGCTACATGCCCGAGGAGCGGGGCCTGTACCCCAAGATGAAGGTCATCGACCAGCTCGTCTACCTCGCTCGGCTGCACGGGATGGAGGCCGCGGACGCCCACAGCCACGCCCTGGAGCTGCTCGAGCGCCTCCAGCTCAAGGGAGAGCCGACCGACACCCTGGAGTCCCTGTCCCTGGGCAACCAGCAGCGCGTGCAGATTGCGGCCGCCCTCGTCCACCGTCCCGCGGCCCTCATCCTCGACGAGCCCTTCTCCGGGCTCGACCCCGAGTCCGTGGACGCCACCGTCCAGGTGCTGCGCGAGTACGCCGCCCAGGGAGCCCCCGTGCTGTTCTCCTCCCACCAGCTCGACGTCGTCGAGCGCCTGTGCGACCGGCTCGTCATCATCCGCGAGGGCGAGATCCGGGCCGCGGGCACCCGCACCGAGCTGCTGGAGGCGTCCACCACGAACGAGTGGGAGATGGAGACCGGATCGGACACCGGGTGGGTGGGGGACACCGGCACCGAGGTGCTCGAGTACGACGGCGGCTACGTGCGCTTTAGGGCCCACGACGCCGGCGCCGCCAACCGGGTCCTGGCGGAGGCGCTCCAGCGCGGCACCGTCACGGTCTTCCGGCGCGTGACCCGCTCCCTGCACGAGACCTACAAGGAGATGACCAAGTGAGCACCCGACCCAGCTTCCAGACCACGGTCGCCGTCGTCGCGCGCCGTGAGATCAAGGCCCGTTTCCTGTCGAAGGCCTTCATCATCTCGACCGTCATCACGGTGCTGCTCATGCTTCTCGTCGTGGTTCTGGGCCCCAGGCTCGGTGACATCGTCGGGGGCGGACCGGACACCGTGGCCGCGGCGCCCAGCGAGGCCGTCGCCCTCGGGGCCGTGCCCGACATCGAGGTCACGCAGGTTGCCGACGCCGAGGCCGCCCGGCAGGCGGTCGTGGACGGAAGCGCCGACGCCGCCGTCGTGCCCGACGAGGACAGCCCCGTGGGCTTGAAGGTCCTCGCGCTCAGCGACCTGCCGGAGGCACTGGTCCAGGGGCTGTCGGTCTCCCCAGCCGTGGAGCTGCTCGACCCCAACGCCCCCAACCCGGCGATCCGCTACCTGCTGCCCCTGGGCTTCGCCATGGTGTGGATGACCGCCACCATCGGCTTCGGCATGTCCATCGCCCAGTCGGTGGTCGAGGAGAAGGAGACGCGCATCGTCGAGATCCTCCTGGCCTCCATCAGCTCCACGGCCCTGCTCACCGGCAAGATCCTGGGCAACTCGCTGGCGGCGCTGGTCCAGATCGTGCTGACCGCCGGGGCGGTGCTGCTGGGCCTGGCCATCAACGACGAGGTCCTGCCCGCCGGGGACCTGGTGGGACCGGTGCTGTGGTTCATCCCGCTGTTCATCATCGGCTTCGTCATGATGGCCTCCATGTTCGCCGCCGGGGCGGCCCTGGTCTCGCGCAACGAGGACCTCCAGACCGTCCTGCAGCCCATGACCTGGCTGGTCATGCTGCCGTACCTCGGGGTCGCCTTCGGCGGCTCGAACGAGACCTTCATGACGGTCCTCAGCTACATCCCCTTCAGCTCGCCCATCGCGCTGCCGGTGCGCATCTTCCTGGGCGGTGTCGCCTGGTGGGAGCCGGTGCTCTCGGTAGCGCTGCTGGTGGCCACGACGGTCGTCGTCATCCTCCTCGGTGCCCGCGTCTACGACCGGGGCCTGCTGCACATGGGCAAGCCGATGGCCTGGAGACAGGCCCTGGCCAAGGCCTCATGAGGCGGCACAGGAGCGGTCAGCACAGGCCGGTGCGCGTGGCGCGCTCTACCGTGGAGGCCGTGACGGCCTTGTCCCACCAGCCTGCGATCCGGTCGAGAGAGGACGGGGTGGGGGCCGAGGCTCCCACGGCTCGCAGGGCCAGTTCACCGAGCCCCAGCAACCACAACTCGGCCCTGAGCCCCCGCCCGAGACAGGAGTATTGAGGAACATCATCTCTCTGCGAGTCGGTTGGGCCGAGGTTCCTGAGGTTGTGGCGAAGGCGGAAGGCCTCGATGGTGGAGCACTCGATGAGCGTGATACGGGTGAGAAGATAGGCGATCGAGAGCCCCAGCAGGACCGCAGCGACCCAGAACAAGGGCTCGTGCACGCAGTCCGGGAGGCGGAACGAGATCGATATGGCGTACATCGCTGAGACCGCGCTGGCGGTGAAGGCGAGCGTCCGGCCGAGTGACTGAGTTGCCGTGATAAGCGCATGCTCGCGTGGGATGGCCAGGTTGAGCGTCAGCGCAGGCAGGATGATCCCGATGAGCAGGGTGACATGGTCGTTCGGGCGGCAAGGGTGGCGTGTCGTCGCGTGGATACCGATGATGAGCGCGAGTGTGAGCAGGAGATTGACCAAGGCGGGGGCGAGAAAGTACCTCCTCCTCGGGTTCAGGCTGACTAAGACCTGCCACTCTGTCCAGACGTCGCCTCGTTGGTCCTCAGGGCGTTCCTCGGGTGCGTGGGTGCGACGGTGGTGGCGCAGGACCTCGGCCTGGTGCGCGTTGGTGATGAGCTCCACGACGGGCTCGTGAGGAGCGTTCGAGAGGGTGGGTGAGGGGGGAGGCGGCTGGGGAGATGACTGGGAGGACGGCTGTGGCCAGTGGTGCAGGAGCAGCCTGTCCTCCTCGCGCTCCTTGTGCAGCAGACCCCCGCGCGCAACGGAGATCCTCCCGAGGGTCATGTCCTCGGGGGCGAGGACCCTCAGATGGGTGGCGACGGTGGTGGAGCCGTCGTTGAACAGCGGGACCGGGACCGCGTAGCTCTTCGGTAATGGCCAGAAGTCAATGAGCCAGGGTTTGCGTTGCCGTCGCTTGTGCGAGTCTATCGCGGGGCGGGGCGGTGCGTACTTGTCAAGCCACACGACCTTGATGACGTCGTCGAGGACGTTGTCCTGGGAGTCCTTGCCGGGCACGTAGACCAGGTGCAGCGTGTAACGGTTCTTCTGCGCCTCGATCTCGTTGAGGAAGGAGTAGGTGGAGGTGCTGACCTCACCCCCGCCCTGGTCCAAGATGCCGAACAGCAGCATGTCGAGGACCGGTTGCGGAGCCTCACACAGTGCTGCGTCAGCGTCCTGGCGCACGAGGCCAAGGAGCTGGCGTCGGTACTGAGCCGACGGGGTACGCGAGCCTGCCGGAGACCGGTCATCGTCCGAGGTCTGTGATCGATCGCTCTCCCCGGCCGGCTGGGAGCTGTGCTCGTCGTACTCGTGGAACGCCAGCGCGGCCCGTTCGCCGATGAGCCGTGCCACCAGCTGCTCACGCGTCTGCGGCCGGTAGGTGAGGAAGTGGTGGACGGACAGAGCCAAGGCCTCGATCCATGGCTGGTCGTCCCGGACTCGCTGCTGGTCATCAAGACTCGTCCAGATGGCGCCGACGACCTGGAGCGTCGTGGCCTCGATGTTCTCGTGACGTCGCGCGACGTTGAGACTCTGCCGGGCGCAGGAGGAGGCGTCGATGTCGAGAATAGGTCCAGGAACCATGCCGGTGAGCACCGGAATGAAGATCGAGTCCTGGCCAAAGGTGTACCTGTCCAGCAGGCTCGTGAGGGCGCGGCCTCGAAGGTCGATGCTCATCGAACGCTTCATCGTGCTGTCGTCGATGAAGCTCACCGTCTGCACCAGGCGTCTTAGCCACAGTGGCCGGGCGGAGTAGACAGCGCTCTGGAACTCCGCGCGCTGCACCAGCTCAGGGACCGAGCATGTGAGTGTCCAGGTGGGCTCTTGGGCGCCCTCAGGCGTGTGAGGGCGAAACAGCCGCCCGCCGACGTCTGCGCCGGGGGAGGAGGACGAGTCAGGACCGGGCTGGCTGTCTCGGCCCGACGAGGAGCGCCGGACTGGCCATATCGTCCGGATGAGACGATGAGGTTTCATGGGCGGGCGGGACGTGTCGAGGTCAGGCGGTGGGCGGCTTCCTGCCAGGAGCCTGCGCCTTGCGGGGGGCTCGCATCCTCAGAACGTTCTCGTAGGACCGCTGGTACAAGGCATCCAGCCCAGCAGGTCGCGACGTTTGCACGGAGGTGACGACCCGGTAGGGCATCTCTTTCCTGGGGAGCTCTTGAGGGTCCGTCGATACGATTGGGGCTGTTGCGCTCATCTGCCCTATGACCTGCTTTTGGATGGCTCGGTACGGTGTGTGCGGAAGGACGTGATGGAGGGCAACCATACTGGCAGACTGTCCTGACGTAAATGTTCGACGCGCACTTGTGTGATGTGTGACTCGTCTCTGTCGCGCTCGCGGCCTGCTCCCCGTCACCCCTGGGCGGCCAGCGGCCAGCCGGGGTCTGCGTCCGGGGTGCGGCCCTGGCGGGCGAGCCACCGGTTGAGGGACTCGGCCCAGGCCCGGTGCGCATCCACCTGGAGGACCTGCAGGGCGGCCAGGTCCGTGTGCCCGATGGTCGGGTGGACGCGGGCGATGGCCTCCAGGACGTCGAGGGTGGCCGCGACGTCCACCTCGGCCGTGTGCAGGGCCTCATCGACCCGCACGCCGTAGACGGAGCACATGTCGGACAGGCGCCGCTTGCCCTTGCGCCAGCGGTCCGCTGCCCGGTCGAGCACGAGGGGGTCGAGGACGGGCGCGGGGACACGGCCCAGACGCTCCGACAGGGGCGCCAGGCCGTGGCGGGAGAGCTCGGACTCCATGAGGGTGAGGTCGAAGGAGGCGTTGAAGACGACCACCGGGGTGCCCTGGGCCATCGCCGCGGCCAGGGCAGCGGCGACCTCCTCCAACACCTCGGCCGCAGGCCGCCCCTCGGCCCGCGCCCGCTCGGTGGTGATTCCGTGCACGGCCGCCGCCGCCGGGGGGATCTCGACGCCCGGATCCGCCAGCCAGGTGCGCACCTGCTGGCCGCGGGAACCGTCCGCGCCACGCGGCCCGCGCGAGACGAGGGCCGCGGTGACGAGGCGGTCGGAGAACGGGTCCACCCCGGTGGTCTCGGTGTCGAAGCCGAGCAGGGGGCCGGCGGCCCAGCCGGCAGCGGCGGGACGGGAGTCGCGTGTGGTCATGGGCCGAGTATGGCAGCGGGCTCCGACACCCATTCCGGTGCCCGCCAGCGGTGTCCGACGGCGGGGCCCGCCAGCGTCGCGCCTTCGACGCGGGGAGCCCCGCGCCCCGGGGGCCGGGACTGCCGTCCGGGTCCGCCAAAGCCGCCTGGCCTACCATCGACCCATGAGCGGTGAGATCGAGATCGGGCGCTCCAAGCGCGCTCGCCGGGCCTACTCCTTCGACGACATCGCGCTCGTGCCCGCCAGGCGCACCCGCGACACCCAGGACGTGCGCGTGGGCTGGCAGCTCGACGCCTACCACCTCGACCTGCCGGTCATGGCCGCCCCCATGGACTCGGTCACCAGCCCCGAGACCGCCGTCCTCGTCGGCAGGCTCGGCGGCGTCGGCGTGCTCGACCTCGAGGGCCTGTGGACCCGCTACGAGGACCCCTCCGAGGCCTACGACCGCATCCGCCGGGCGGGACCCGGTGAGGCGACCCGGGTGATGCAGGAGGTCTACCGCGCCCCCATCCGCCCCGAGCTCATCACCGCCCGCCTCACCGAGGTCCGCCAGGCCGGCGTCGTCGTCGCCGGGCGCCTGAGCCCCGCCCAGACCCAGCGGCACTGGCGCACCGTCGTCGAGGCGGGCGTTGACCTCTTCGTCATCCGCGGGGCAGCCGTCTCCGCCGAGCACGTCTCCGGCACGGTCGAGCCGCTCAACCTCAAGCGCTTCATCTACGAGCTCGACGTGCCCGTCATCGTCGGGGGCGTGACCACCTACACCGCGGCCCTGCACCTCATGCGCACCGGCGCCGCCGCCGTCCTCGTCGGCCAGGGTGGAGGGGCCACCTCCTCGGTGCGTCAGGTCCTGGGGCTTCACATGCCCATGGCCACCGCCGTGGCGGACGTCGCCGCCGCGCGCCGCGACTTCCTGGACGAGTCCGCGGGGCGCTACGTCCACGTCATTGCCGACGGCTCGGTGGGCAACTCCGGCGACGTCGTCAAGGCCATCGCCTGCGGTGCCGACGCCGTCATGCTCGGCGCTGCCCTCGCCCGCGCTGCGGAGGCGCCCGGCGGGGGCTACCACTGGGGCGACGAGGCCCACCACGAGCGCCTGCCCCGAGGCTACCGCTCCTGGGTGGGCACGGTCGGCTCCCTCGAGGAGATCCTCAACGGCCCCTCGGACCGCGCCGACGGCACCCTCAACATCGTCGGCGCCCTGCGCCGCACGCTCGCCACGACGGGCTACTCCGACGTCAAGGAGCTCCAGCGGGTCGAGGTGGTCCTGGCGCCCTACTCCGCCACGCCGACCCGTTGACGCACACCGCGCTTCCTGGCTCCCGCACAGGTGCAACCGTCCGGTAGGGTGACCACGTTCGGACCCGCCGCCCGCACCCGCCAGGGGCACGGGACCGGGTGCCGCGACCGTGGCACCAACTCTGACTCTCAAGGAGCTCTTATGGCACAGGTCACCGCCACCATCGCCTCCCGCGTCGGTCTGCACGCCCGCCCCGCCGCCACCTTCGTCAAGGCCGTCGCCGAGCAGGGCGTCCCGGTCACGATCGCCAAGGAGGGCGGGGCTCCCGTTGACGCCTCCTCCATCCTCGGCGTCATGACGCTGGGCGCTGGCTTCGGCGACGTCGTCACCCTCGCCTCCGACGCCGAGGGCGCCGAGGGTGCCCTGGACGCCCTCAAGGCCCTGCTCGAGACCGACCTCGACGCCTGAGACACCGCGGGCACGCTGCCCGCTTGAGCGACGTGGGGCGCGCACCGCTGGGTGCGCGCCCCACAGCCGTTGGTGGGACACAATGACGTCATGGACCTCACCCTGCTCGTCAAGGCCCTGGGGGCGTTCTTCGCCATCATGAACCCCTTCGTCAACCTGCCGATATTCCTGTCCCTGACGGCCGGGCAGGAGCCCTCCCAGCAGCGGCGGACCGCCTGGCGCACAACCCTGTCCAGCGCCCTCATGTGCGCGGTGGTCGCGGTCAGCGGCTCGGCCCTGCTGCGCTTCTTCGGGATCAGCATCGACGACTTCCGGGTCGCCGGGGGGCTGGTCCTGCTCACCATCGCGCTGGGCATGCTCAGCGGGCACGGCTCAAGCGCGCACGAGGGCAGCAAGACGGAGAAGACCCACGCCGTCGAGCACGCCGCGGCTAATGACGTCGCCTTCTACCCCATGGCCTTCCCCATGATCGTCGGCCCCGGGACCATCACCACCATCATTGTCCTGTTCTCCCAGGCCGACGGCGTGGAGGGGTTCGCCGCCGTCGTGCTCGCTCTCGTCCTGGTCCTGGGGGCACTGGGCATCGTGCTGCACTTCTCGGCCACCATCGGTCGGCACATGTCGCTCACGCTGCGCACGATCATGACCCGGCTCATGGGGATGATCCTCGCGGCGATCGCGGTGGGCATGCTGGCGGCCGGCCTGACCCGGCTCCTGCCCGGGCTCGCCGGCTGAGGCCCGGGTCGAGGGCGTACGGGCCGCCGGTAGGCTCCCACCCATGACGATCATCGCTGCGGTGGACGGCTCCGCCCTGGGAAACCCCGGCCCCGCGGGCTGGGCCTGGTACGTGGACGAGTCCTGCTGGGCCGCCGGCGGCTGGCCGGAGTCCACCAACAACCGGGGCGAGCTCACCGCCGTCCTTGAGCTGCTGCGCGCCACCGCGCACACGGGCCAGGACCTGCTCATCCAGGCCGACTCCCAGTACGTCATCAACTCCCTCACCAAGTGGATGCCGGGGTGGAAGCGGCGCGGCTGGCGCAAGGCCGACGGCAAGCCGGTCCTCAACGACGACCTCATGAAGGCCCTCGACGCCGCGTTGGCCGGCCGCCAGGTGCGTTTCGAGTGGGTCAAGGGCCACGCCGGGCACCCGGCCAACGAGCGGGCCGACGACTGCGCCCGCGCCGCCGCCACCGCCTACCAGCGCGGCACAGCGGTGCCCACGGGACCGGGGTGGACGCACGGGGGGCCGGCCCCGGCCCAGCCGGACGGCCTGCTCGAGCCGGCCGACAGCGCAGCCACCCTGGCCACGTACGAGCGGGCCGCCGTACCCGCCCCGCAGGGCGAGGTCGTGCCCGGGGCCACCGCTGAGCGCCGCGCCCGCCTGCGTGCCCAGCAGGAGGCCGACGGCACACTCTTCTGAGCCCACGTGAACGTGGGTGATTGCTGTGGGGTAGGCCTCGTGGGTGCGGCCCGGTATGCGCTGACGCACAGCCTGGTCCCGATGACGCGGGTCAGGTGGACATGGATGGTCATGTGACACCCGCGGACGACCCGGGGTCCGTCACGGGGCCGACGGGCCCATGTTCCGCCTTGCGTGCTTCGATACACCTGTGGCAACCAGTGCCACAAGCGGCATAATCCCCGCCGCTACAGATCCTTCGTCAGTGACGTCTTCTCCTGTAGAAGATGGACCCTAAACAAAAGTGTCAATATTTCCGGGCAGATCCTGTCGGCCGTTTACAATAGATGCTGACATGTTGTTCAGCCTCTTCATGATGCGCTCAAGATCGAATGAGTCTGCGGGGGACAGTGGGGATTGTGAAGTGGGAGTCCGATCTTTCCTGTTCGGCAACAGATCGACGGTGATGAAATAACCTGAACGGGGTAGGTCCCTGGGGACGTTACCGTAGCACCAGTGGCGTGTCGACTCGGGGGCGGAAGCGTCGCGAAGCACTGCGCTCCGGTAGGCCGACCCAGAATCCAAGATTGCGTGGGGATTAACAGGCCCATCGTCCAGGCTACGGAGCGCCCACCCCATTCCCACCTGCTTGAAATGCAAGCGTCCACTGAAGAACAGAAGAGGACGGTGATAGTGGTCGGCGACGAAGACCGGGACGGGCTCATAGCCGTACTTCTTGAGGAACTGAGCGAATCTGGATATGAATTCTCGGCTGGTTTCCCAGTCCTCCTTCAGCTTCCGCTCGTGTCTCGCTCGAACTGCGCGCTCGTGTGCAGCGCGAGCTACCGCCTGGTCCTCTGAGAACTCCATTCCTCAATACTAGGGCCACGCTTAGAGGCTGCGCCGTGAGGTGGGTGCCTGGTCCGGCGGTCGTCACCCACCCGTCTGGCTCCACCTGCCTTGAGCGCCTGGCAGGATCGTGCTCGATGAGCTCGTCCAGGTCCTCACGCCGAGTGTTGCCCACCTCAAGGTCGTGGCACTCACTTGCTTAGCCACCACCCTGCGCAGACGCCGCGAAGAGCCGATCGGTGGCGGGGTCCTCGTCACCACGGGGCAGGCGCGCCTTCAGGTCTAAGACAAGATGAGCGTCCTGGATCTGAACAACCTCTTCGTCAGCGGGGACGCTGTCAAGGCCTCCTGCTCCAGGTAGGTCACCACCAGGCGGACGGGGCCTCACTCGGTGACCAGCGCCAAGCACCGGCCACGACAGTCGCGTTCAGCCCGGCCAATTACGTCATCATCATCCGTCAGCTCAGCCAACGCGTATGGACCACGCGACCATGTGAAGGGTGGATCCGATGTCCTGCCGGACCGGTGACAGCACGAGCGGCGCCGCCCGCCCCACCGGGGACGGACGGCGCCGCTCGTGCAGCCGGCCCAGGCCGGCGGGCTCAGATGAGGCTCAGCGCCTGGCGCGCGATGGCCAGCTCCTCGTTCGTCGGCAGCACCGTGACGACGACGGAGGACTCCGGCGTCGAGATCGTCACCGGCTCGTCCGAGCGGCGCTCGTTGGCCTCGGCGTCGATCCTGATGCCCAGGTAGGCCAGGCGCTCGCACAGAGCGGCGCGCAGACGGGCGTCGTTCTCGCCGATGCCGGCGGTGAAGGTGAGGGCGTCCAGACCGCCCATGACCGCCGTGTAGGCGCCCACGTACTTGGTCAGGCGGTGCAGGTAGATGTTCATCGCGTCGATGGCGTCCTGGTTGCCCTCGTCCATCATGCGGGTGACCTCACGCATGTCGGACTCTCCGGTCAGGCCCTTCATGCCGGACTCGCGGTTGAACAGGTGGTCGATCTCGTCGATGGACATGCCCGCCACACGCACGAGGTGGAAGACGGCCGCGGGGTCGATGTCCCCGGTTCGTCCGCCCATGACCAGGCCCTCCAGGGGCGTCAGGCCCATCGAGGTCTCCACCGCGTGGGCACCGACGACGGCGGACACGGAGGCGCCGTTGCCCAGGTGCAGGACGATCTGCTTGAGGTCGTCACGGCCCAGGCGCTTGGAGATCTCCCCCGAGACGTACTGGTGGCTGGTGCCGTGGGCGCCGTAGCGGCGGATGGAGTAGCGGTCAGCGACCTCGCGGTTGAGGCCGTAGCGGGCAGCCTCCTCCGGCAGGTCCTGGAAGAAGGCGGTGTCGAAGACCGCGACCTGGGGGATGTCGCTCATGAGCTGGCGGGCCACCTCGATGCCCTTGAGGTGCGCCGGGTTGTGCAGCGGGCCCAGCGGCACGAGCTCCTCGATGGTGGCGACGACCTCGTCGGTGAGCAGGGCCGGGCCGTTGAAGAACTTGCCGCCCTGGACCACGCGGTGCCCCACCGCCACGATGTTGGCCTCGGCCAGGCGGGGGCCGTGCTCGTCGAAGAGCCGCAGGACCTCGGACAGGCCGAAGCCATGGTCCGGCACCGGCTCCTCGACGACGTGCTTGGCGCCGTCCACCTTGTGGATGATCGCGCCCTGGACGTCGCCGATGCGCTCGACGAGGCCGGAGGCCAGCGCCGCACCGGAGTCGGGATCGACCAGCTGGTACTTGATGGAGGAGGAGCCTGAGTTGATGACGAGGACGGTGCGCGAGGTCATGAGGGTCTTTCTACGAGAGCGTCGGTCGGGGGAGGGGGACGGGGCAGGGGCGGCGGGACAGGCGACGGGGCGCCGTCGGGCACGGCCGACGGCGCCCCGCGCGCCTCAGCCCTGGGCCTGGACGGCCGTGATGGCGACGGTGTTGACGATGTCCTCGACCAGTGCGCCGCGCGACAGGTCGTTGACGGGCTTGTTGAGGCCCTGCAGGACCGGGCCGATGGCAACGGCGCCCGAGGAGCGCTGCACGGCCTTGTAACCGATGTTGCCGCTGGACAGGTCCGGGAAGATGAAGACGTTCGCGCGACCGGCCACGGCCGAGCCCGGAGCCTTCTTCGCGGCCACGGTCGGGTCGATGGCGGCGTCGTACTGGATGGGGCCCTCGACGGCGAGCTCGGGGGCCTTGGCGCGCACGAGCTCGGTGGCCTGACGGACCTTGTCCACGTCCGCGCCCTTGCCGGAGTCGCCGGTGGAGAAGGACAGCATGGCCACGCGCGGCTCGACGCCGAACTGGCGGGCCGTCTGCGCCGAGGAGATCGCGATGTCCGCCAGCTCCTCGGCGGTGGGCTCGGGGTTGACGGCGCAGTCGCCGTAGACGAGCACGCGGTCCTGCAGGAGCATGAGGAACACGGAGGAGACGATGGAGGTACCCGGGCGGGTCTTGATGATCTGGAAGGAGGGCACGATCGTGTGAGCGGTCGTGTGGGCCGCGCCGGAGACCATGCCGTCGGCGTCACCCATGTGGACCATCATCGTGCCGAAGTAGGACACGTCCTGGACCTTCTCGCGAGCCTGCTCGAGGGTCACGCCCTTCTTGGCGCGCAGGCGGGCGAACTCGGCGGCGTACTTGTCCAACAGCGCGGGGTCGTCAGTGGCGACCACGCGCGCGGCGGACACGTCCAGGCCCAGCTCGGCGGCGCGCGAGCGCACGATGGCCTCTTCGCCCAGGAGGACGATGTCGGCGATGCCGCGGCGCAGGATGGCGTCGGTGGCGTGCAGGATGCGGTCGTCATCGGGCTCGGGCAGGACGATGGTGCGCCGCTGCGACCGGGCGCGCTCGACGAGCTCCGCCTGGAACATCACGGGGGTGACCACCTCGCTGGGCTCCACCTCGAGGGCGGCCAGCAGGGCCTCGACGTTGGTCTCCTGCTCGAAGGTGGTGACGGCGACGTCGATCTTGCGCTGCGAGGCCCTGCCCAGGTTCCCGGCAACCGCACCCGCCGCCTGGGCGGCCTCGTAGGTGTCCAGACAGGTCGTGATGACCGGAAGAGCCTGGTCCAGGCCCTTCATGAGCGACAGGGTGTAGGGGGCGGGGGTGAAGCCGCCGTTGAGGATAAGGGCGGCCAGGGCGGGGAAGCCCGCCGAGGCGTGGGCGGCCGCCAGTGAGACGACGACGGCGGAGCGGTCCGCCGGGACGATGACGGCCTGGCCCTCGGCGAGGCGGTCCATGATGTGCGAGACGTCCATGGCGGCGATGAGCACGCCCTCCGCCTCGCGGTCCATCAGCGCCTCGTCACCGAGGATGAGCGTGCCGCCCAGGGCCTCGGAGATCTCCCGCACGGTGGGGGCCGACAGCAGCGCCACCTCGGGCATCGTCGTCGAGATGACCCCGGGGACCCCGGCGAGGGCCTCCGCGACGGCGCTGCGCGTGGCCGGCTCGCAGCGGTTGGCGACGACGGCGACCGTACGGGCGTGGTTCTCGGCGATCTCGGCGATGGCCACCTCCACGGAGGATCGCACGTCCTCGGGGCTCTGGGCGCCGGAGACGACGAGCATGACGGGCACGCCCATGTTGGCGGCGACACGGGCGGTCAGCGACAGCCTGGGGGCGCCGGCCGGGTCCTCGCCGTCGGAGCCGTCGATGACGACGACGTCGTGCTCGCGGGCGACGGCCCGGTAGGCGTCAACGATGCGCGACAGGGCCTCCTCCGGGTCGGCGTGGAACTCGTCCCAGGTCACGCCCGTGGCCTGCGCGGGCGGCGTCGTGGAGCCGGAGCGGGCCAGCAGCAGGTCGAGGGTGGGGTCGTCATCGCGCGAGATGACGAAGGGACGGAAGACGCCGACCTTTGCGACGACCTTCGTCAGCGACGAGATGAGCCCGAGAGTGATCGTGGACTTGCCGGTCCCGGCAGTGGGTGAGGCGATGTAGATGCTGCGCGCCACGTTGAGCTTTCCTTTGCAGTTCCTCGTTGTTGAGCAGGGCGGCCTGGTCGGGTCGTCGCTCCACAGTGATTCTGCCTCCAAACACGGGCCGTGTGCGACCAAAGACCCGCCCGATGTCCGACGTCGGGTGTGGGGACGCGCACAGCGGTACGCCGTGCCTTCCCCCACCTCCTCGGTTTGCGCGCGAACTCCCTGGGAGAACCCCGTAGGTTCGAGCGCAAACCGAGGAGGTGGGCGGGTGTGGGAACGCGCACAGCCACTGCGGCCGGCTGGGATACCGTGCCACCGGGCGACCGTCCGTGGCCCGGTGGCCGACGCGAGGGGGCAATGATGGGACACATGGTGACGCAGGCGGACGTGGCACGCGCGGCCGGCGTCTCGCGGGGCCTGGTGTCCCTGGCGCTCAACGGGTCACCGAGTGTGGCCGCCTCCACCCGCGAGCGGATCCTCGCGGCGGCACAGGAGCTGGGCTACCGCCTCAACGCGACCGCGGCCTCCCTGGCGTCGGGGCGCTCGGGGCTCATCGGGCTCCTCCTGCCGGACCTGCGCAACCCTTTCTTCGACTTCGTCGCCCACGCGCTGCAGGAGGCCGTGGCGCAGCGGGGCATGACGCTGCTGGTGACCGTCGGCGCCGGGGCCCGGGCCGCGCGCGGGCCGGTGGACGCCCTGCTGGCCCTCAGGGTCGAGGGCCTCGTACTGGTCTCGCCCGCGCTGGCGGACGAGGAGCTGCGCGAGCTGGGCGAGGTGTGCCCGGTCTGCCTCATCGGACGGGCCGGCCCGGGTGGGCGCGTGGACACCATCCGCCTGGACGAGAGGGCTGCTGCGCACGACGTCATCTCGCACCTGGTGCAGGCCGGTGCCGAGCGCCTGGTGTACGTGTGCCCCGACCCCGGGCAGGACCCCAACGCCACCGAGCGCGGCCAGGCGCTCGCGGCCGCCGCCCGGCAGCTGGGCTTGCGGCTGGACACGGTGGTGGACGGCGCCTCGGGCGTGCCCGGCCTGCGCGACCAGCTCGTGCGCGCCGGCGCGCCGGGGGTTGTGGCGCACAACGACGTCGTCGCCCTGGACGCGCTCAGCGTCATCCGCGCCAGCCAGCGGGGGCCGGACCCGTCGGGCGGTGCGCCTCTGGTGTCCTACGACGACACCTACCTGGCCAGCCGGGAGGAGTTCTCACTCACGAGCGTCGAGCAGCCGGTGGAGGCCATGGCCCGTGACGCGGTGCGCTTCGTGTGCGAGCGCTCGGGCCGCGAGGGGGACGGCGAGGTCGGCGGAGCCCGCAACGTCACGGTGCCCCCGGTGCTGGCGGTGCGGCGCTCCTCGCGCGTCTAGGCGCCCCGCGCTCCCGCTGGGAGCGCGGGGCGCCGCGGTGGCCGCCTCCGGCCCCGCGCGACGGTGCCCTGAGGTCGCTCGTGGGAGACGTCCTCAGGGCACCGGGGCCCGGCTTGCCGACTTCAGCTGCTGGCCGGCTTCAGCTGCTGGCCGGCCGGGGCGGGCGGCTCACAGGCCGGCGGCGGCCGCCAGCAGGTTGGTGGCGGAGATGGTCAGGCCCTCGACGTTGCCGTACTCGGCGTCCTCGTGCTCGATGTTGACGTTCATGTCAGGGTCGGCCTGCGCGATCGCCGCGAGGAACTCGGTCCAGTAGGCGGTGTCGTGGCCCAGGCCGAAGACGACGAAGCGCCAGGCGGGGTCCTGGGGCCAGGCGTTGCACCAGTAGCCGTAGGCCACCGGGACCTTGCCCTCGGCCTCGGCCGGGACGTGGCCGAAGTCGGTGTCGAGCACGCCGCGGTAGGCGACGCCCGGGAAGATCTTCGTGTCCTTGGCGTGGACGTGGCCGATGAGGCTGCCCAGGCGCTTGGTGGCGGCGATGGGGTCCATCTGCTGCCAGAACAGGTGGGAGGGGTCCATGTTGACGCGGATGTTGGTCGCGCCGGTCTCCTCCACGAGGCGCTCGAAGGAGGGGACGTTGAAGACGAGGTTGCGCGGGTGCAGCTCGAGGCAGACCTTGACGTCGTTGTCGCGGGCGAGGGCGTCGATCTCCTTGAAGAAGGGCACGACGACGCTCCACTGGTAGTCGAGGATCTCCATGTCGATGCCGTTCCAGGGATTGACGACCCAGGTGGGGTACCTCGCCGTCGGGTCGGTGCCGGGCGTGCCGGACATCGTGACGATCTCCTTGACGCCGAGCAGGCCGGCGAGCTCGATCGCCTTGCGGATGTCCTCGGCGTGCTTGAGGCCCTCGTGGGGCAGCGGGGAGGTGGGGTTGCCGGAGGTGTTGAGGCCGGACAGGACCATGCCCTTGTCCTGGAAGACTCCCAGGTAGTCCTCGCGGGCAGTGGCAGAGGCGAGCAGGGAGTCGACGGGGCAGTGGGGCGAGGGGATGAAGCCGCCGACGTTGACCTCGGCGCCGGTCAGGCCGGCAGCCTTGAGGGTGTCGAGGGCCTGGGGCAGGCTCTGGTCGCCGAGGCAGGCGGTGTAGGCGCCGTAGGTCAGTGCCATGGTGGTGTCTCCTGTGGTGTGGCGGGTGGGTGTGAAGGACGGGGCTCAGAAGCAGGACACGTCCACGGTGGCGCCGCCCTTGGCGGCGGACTCGGCGACCGCGGCGGCGATGCGCATCTCGCGGTAGCCGTCGGCGAAGGTGGCGCAGCGCGGGAGGGACTCCTCCTCACTCACGCCGGCGACCTGCTGGAGGAAGGCGTAGGCCTGGTAGGTGAACTGCTCGATCTGGGTGGCGCCGACGCCGCCGAAGGCCATGGAGGAGCCGCGCGCGAAGTAAGGGAAGGTGGGGTTGACGAGGACCTGCCGGGGGCCGGCCAGGCCGGCGGGGGCGCTGGCGTCGTCGAGGAGGATCTCCCCGGTGCGGGCGAGGTCCCAGTAGGCGCGGCCGCGTGAGCCGTGGACGTCGATCATCATGGCGTTGGGCATGTTCCACGCGATGCGCGAGGCGGAGAAGGAGCCGATGGCCCCGTTGGCGAAGTGTCCGGTGAAGGTGGCGACGTCGTCGTTGGTGACCTCGGCCATCTCAGCGTCGGAGACGTCGAGGGCGGTGCCGCGGGTGACGTGGCCGGCGGCGACGGGACGCTGGGTGATGAGCGTGGCCAGGGCCCCTCCGGAGACGGCGACGAGAGAGCCGCAGATCGTCTCGGCGGTGTCGATGAGGTGGGAGCCGACGTCGCCCAGGGCGCCCGAGCCCATGGGGCCGGAGTAGCGCCAGGCCATCGGTGTGCTCGGGTCGCAGCCGTAGTCGCACCAGTAGCGGGCGTTGATGTGGCTGATCTCGCCCAGGTGGCCGGTCTCGACGAGCTTCTTGATCTCGGCGACGGCGGCGTTACGGCGGTAGGTGAAGCCGGTGGAGGTGACGACGCCGGGGCTGGCGGCCTCGGCCTCGGCCATGGCCTTGGCGTTGTCGAGAGTGTCGGCCAGGGGCTTCTCGCACAGGACGTGCTTGCCGGCGCGGATCATGGACTCGGCGATCTCGCGGTGCAGGGCGTTGCCGACGACGATGGAGACGATGTCGATGCTCGGGCCGTCGGCGATGTCACGCCAGTCGGTGACGGCCTTCTCGTAGCCGTAGCGCTCGGCGGCGTCCGTGGCGAAGGGCTCGTAGGCGTCGGCGATGGCGGCCAGGCGGACCTTGGGCAGGCCAAGGTCGAAGACGGTGCCGACCTGCCTCCAGGCGTTGGCGTGGGTGGTGCCGGCCATGCCGGCGCCGATGACGGCGACAGCCAGGGGTGCGGTGGTGGTCATGGTGGTGTCCTGTCCTCGGTGACGTGGGTGACACGTGATTAACGCGCGTTAATCGCGTGTGGAAAGTCTCTCCCCACCTCCCACGTATGTCAAGACGTGGGAGGTGGGCTCAAACCGCACCCCACCCGCCGTGTGGGCGCGCCCCGGGCGCACGTGGCACGATGCTCGTGCCGGCCCGCGCCGGCGCACGAGGACTAAGTGACGTGGAGGACGGCGGCGGTGGGCTCCCGGGGGCGTGTGACGATCTCGACCGTGGCGCGCCGCGCCGGCCGCTCGATCTCGACGGTCTCCGCCGCCCTCAACGGTGGTCCCGGCGTCTCCGAGGCCACACGGGCCGAGATCCTGGCCATCGCCCGCGAGCTCGGCTACGTCGCGGACCCCGCGGCACGTCTCCTGCGGGCCCGGCACACCGGGGTCATCGGGGTCAGCTACCTGCCCAGCCAGGCCTTCCAGGTGGCCCTCGTGGACGGTCTCTACGCCGCCGCGGCCCGCCATGGACACGTGCTCAGCCTCGCTGCCGCCACCCCCAGGCACGGCGAGCGCCAGGGCGTCGAGGAGCTGGTGCGCGAGCGCTGCGAGGGCATCGTCGTCGTTGACTCGCGTATCAGCACCACCGAGCTCATGCGGGCCTCTGACGGGATCCCCCTTCTCGCCCTGTGCCGTGAGTCCCGGGCCCCGGGTGTGGACATCGTGCGCTCGGACGACGCCCACGGTGTCACCGCGCTCGTCGACCACCTGGTGTCAGCAGGCCGCAGCTGCCTGGTCTACGTCGACGGGGCCGACGCGCCCTCCTCGGGGCTGCGCGTCGCCGCCTTCCGCCGGGCGCTGCGCGCGGCGGGCGCCACCGGGCGGGTCGTGCCCGGCGGTGACGACGAGGCCGCCGGCATCGCGGCAGTGACGGGGCTGGTCCAGCACGCCGGCCTGCCGCAGGCCCTGCTGTGCTTCAACGACCACGTGGCCATCGGTGCCATCCTCGAGCTGCGCAGGCGGGGGCTTCGCGTGCCCGAGGACGTCGCCGTCGCGGGCTTCGACGGCATCGCGACCGCCGGCCTCAGCGCCATCGACCTCACCACGGTGCGCCAGGAGGTCGATGTCATCACCGAGCTGGCTGTGCGCCACCTGGCCAGCCGCCTGGCCTGTGCCACCGAGCCCCCCGTCACCGGGCTGCCACCGGGTGCGCGCCGCGAGGAGCGGGCCGACGGCGCCTCGGCCTTCATCGTCCTGCCACAGCTGGTCGTGCGCGGCTCGACTGCCTGAGGAGCAAGCGCGGACCGGGCCGTGGCGGCCCCACGAGGGGAGATCGCCACGGCCCGGTCCTCCCGTGCTCAGCCGAGCGTGATCACCGCTCCCGTGCGGGCGGACTCGGTGGCCGCCTCGGCGATGCGCAGGGCGGCCACGGCGTCGTCGATGGTCGTCGGGGTGGGGGTGCCCCTCTCGACGGCCTCGATGAAGGCGGACAGCTCGATGCGGTAGGCATCGGCGTAGCGCTCAAGGAAGAAGTCGAGGTAGGGCTCCTGGGCGTCCGTGACCTCGGCGTTGGACAGGCGCACCGTCGTCGCACGCACGTTCTCGGCCAGCAGCGCGCCGTCGCGACCGGAGGCCTCCAGGCGCTGGTCGTAGCCGGCGGCGCAGTGGCGGTTGTTGATGATCGTGGCGACCGCGCCGGAGGCCGCCCGCAGGGTGACGACGGCGGCGTCGAAGTCGCCGACCTCCTTGATGGCCTCGTCGAGGTTCTGCCCGACGGCGTGGACCTCGACGATGTCACCAAGGAAGAAGCGGGCCGTGTCGAAGTCGTGGATCGTCATGTCGCGGAAGATGCCGCCGGAGACCTTGACGTACTCCACCGGCGGGGCGGCGGGGTCGCGCGAGATGATCGTCAGCTGCTCCAGGTCGCCGATGCGGCCGGCGGCCACGGCCTGGTGCACGGCGGCGAAGCTGGGGTCGAAGCGGCGGTTGAAGCCGAACATCACCGGGGTCGTGACGGCGTCGAGCTCGGCCTTGGCGGCCTCGACGTCCTTCATGTCCAGGGCGATGGGCTTCTCGCACAGGACCGCCTTGCCCGCCTTGGCGGCGGCGAGCAGGTGCGGGATGTGCAGCGGGGTCGGGGAGCCGATGACGACGGCGTCGACCTGCGGGTCGTTGAAGACCTCCTCGGCGTCCTTGCAGGAGCGGGCGCCGTGCTCGGCGGCGAGGTCCTGGGCGGCGCTGCCGATGGGGTCGCAGACGAGGGCGAGACGTGCCTGGGGGTGGGCTGCGACGGTCCGGGCGTGGACGTGGCCGATGCGGCCGGCACCGATGATGGCGATGTTGAGCATGTGAACGCGTCCTTGCGTGTCGGGGGTGTGTGCTGGCGGCCCGCGCCTCAGGGCTGGGGCATGATGACGTCGCGCACGAGGGCGTCGAGGTCGGCGTCGGCCTGCATGAAGCCGCGCAGGGTGCGGCGGGTGGCGCCGAAGGACTCGAACTCATCGACCGTCAGGCCGTCGGGCTCGTAGGCGCGCACGAACTCCGGCACGCCCATGAGCGCGTCCAGGATCCTCTTGTCCACAGGGCGGTCGATCCTCGCCTCGACCTTGTATCCGGAGTTGTTGATGCGCTTCTGCCAGGCGAAGGGCGGGGAGACGACGAGGTCGCCACCGACGAGCTCGGACCAGTGCATGACGTTGCGGAAGGCGGCGGACAGCACGCGGGCGCGCAGGCCGCGGTCCTGGAACTCGCGGTAGGCGCGCTTGAGGGCGGCCACGCCGGCCCACTCGAAGACGCCCGGGTCGATGAAGAGCTGGTCGCGGGAGGCGACGATCTTGAGCCAGTCGTCCAGGCGCCCGCCCATGAGGGTGACCACCGGCCCCATGGTGGCGACGTCCTTGCCCTCGGCCTCGCGGCGCTTGAGGCCGCGCTCGATGGCCTCGCCGGCGGCGACGGCCTGGGCCACGGTGAAGGAGACCGTGACGTTGATGGACACGCCCCGGTAGGTGGCGTCCTCGATGGCCTCGATGCCGGTCTTGGTGGCCGGGATCTTGACGATGATGTTCTTGGCGAGCCGGGAGAACTCCTCGGCCTGGTCGGCCAGGGCCTTGGCGCTGCGGGCCAGGCGCGGGTCGGTCTGGACGGACAGGCGGCCGTTGCGTCCGTGGTGCTCCTCGAAGATGTCCTCGTAGAGCTTGGCACCCTCGATGGACAGCTCGCGCACCACCTGCCAGCCGATCTCGGACTCGCTGGCCTCGGGCATCTCCTCGGCGAGCTCGGCGATACGCGGCAGCCAGCGCTCCTTCTTCTGGTTGATGCAGGTGTAGGCGATGGTGGGGTTGCAGGTGGCGCCGTCGCCGCTCGGCCCGTGCCCCCATTGAACGGGATCGCTGCGCCGCTGTCAAGCAAATGTATGGACAAAGTGTGCTGGGGTGGTGGGTGGGCTCAGCCCGTGAAGAGCGTCGTCTCGAAGGAGTAGCGCGAGGCGCGGTAGATGTGCGTGCCGTACTCGATGACCCGCCCGTCGGCGTCGTAGGCGGTGCGCGTCATCGTCAGCAGGGCGGCGCGGCGGCTCTCGGAGAGGGTCTGGGCCTCCTTCGTCGTCGCGTTGCGGGCGCCGATGGTCTGGGTGGCCGTGACCGGGATGGTGTCGTGCTCGCGGAGGTAGTCGTACAGGCCGGTGGTCTCCAGGTCCTCGCGCGTGGGGGACAGGTCGGCGGGCAGGAGGTTGCGCATGAGGGCGATGGGCTCGCCGTCGGCCAGCCGCAGCCGCTCGATGACGACCGCCTCGGTCCCCGGCTCGACCTCCAGGAAGGCGGCCTGCTCGGGGGTTGCCGGCGCGCGCTCGTAGGACAGGACCTGGGTCTCGACCTCGTGGCCCGCGTTGGTGAGGTCCGACAGCAGGCTCGACAGCTGCATGGGGCGGTGCACGTGCGGGGAGGTGACCACGGTGCCTGCCCCGCGGCGCCGTGACAGCAGGCCGCGGTCGACGAGGTGCTGCAGGGCCTGGCGGGCGGTGGGGCGCGAGACCTTGAGACGCTTGGCCATGGAGACCTCGTCCTCAAGCCGGGTGCCGGGCTCCAGCGTGCCGTCGAGGATGAGCTCGGCGAGCGGGGACGAGATCTGCACGTGCAGCGGCGTCGGGCTGGAGCGGTCGATCGTCACGTCGAGCCGGTACGGCTGGGACGTGGAGGAGTGGTGAGCGATGGAGTCGGCCATGGTCGAGACTGCTGTCGATTCGTCGTGGAGCGTTCCCGCCCATGATATCGGGCGCGCTCGCGCTCCACGGGGAGGCGGCCCGGCCGCGGGTGGTGAGGCGTCGCAAGGGCTCCCCGTACGGGCGGCCAGATGAGAATGTTCGGACAAAGGCTTGACGGTTGGTTGTCGGTGAGGCACCCTCGTCACCGTGAGGGCCGCCACGGCCCCCCTGACAGACCCGCCCCGACGACGTGGAAGGGACCCCACGATGACCGCCTCCACCACCCCGCTGCTCGACGTCCTCACCATCGGTCGATGCGGCATCGACGTCTACCCCCTGCAGACCGGCGTCGGCCTCGAGGACGTCGAGACCTTCGGCAAGTTCCTGGGCGGCAGCCCGACGAATGTCGCCGTCGCCGCCGCCCGCTACCGGCACCGCTCCGCCGTCGTCACCGGCGTCGGCAACGACCCCTTCGGCCGCTTCGTGTGCCGTGAGATGCGCCAGCTGGGCGTCTACGACGACTACGTCGTCACCAAGCCCGACTTCAACACCCCGCTCACCTTCTGCGAGATCTTCCCGCCCAACAACTTCCCCCTGTACTTCTACCGCGAGCCCTCCGCCCCGGACCTGGAGCTCACGGTTGACGACATCCCCATGGACGCGGTGCGCGACGCCCGCATCTTCTGGATCTCCGCCACCGGGCTGAGCAAGGACCCCTCGCGCGAGGCCCACCACGCCGCGCTGGCGGAGCGCGCCCGCAAGCCCTTCACCATCGTGGACCTCGACTACCGCGCCAACTTCTGGAAGGACGAGCAGGAGGCTCACCGCCGCGTCAGTGAGATCTTGCCCCAGGTCACCGTCGCCATCGGCAACCGGGAGGAGTGCCGCGTCGCCGTCGGGGAGACTGAGCCTGAGCGGGCCGCCGACGCCCTCCTCGAGGCCGGCGTCGAGATCGCCATCGTCAAGCAGGGGCTGCACGGCACCCTCGCCAAGACCCGCACCGAGCGCGTCGAGCTGCCCGTCACCCCTGCCACCACCCTCAACGGGCTGGGCGCCGGCGACGCCTTCGGCGGGGCCGTGTGCCACGGCCTGCTGTCGGGCTGGTCCCTGGAGAAGACCATCTACGCGGCCTCCACGGCCGGCGCCATCGTCTGCGCCCGCCTCGAGTGCTCCACCGCCATGCCGACTGAGCCCGAGCTCCTGGCCGAGATGCGCACCTACCGCGACGAGATCGCCCCGAACGTGAAGGACCTGTGAGCCGCCATGAGTTCCACCCCCCTGACCGACCGGGTCATTGACATCCGCGCCCACGCCCCCGGCCGCATCGCCGAGGTTCTGGCTGCCCGCCCCCGCGGCACGCTGCCCGAGGGTGACGGCAAGCTCATGATCATCGCCTGCGACCACCCCGCCCGGGGCGCGCTCGCGGCCGGCAACGACCCCCTCGCGATGGCCTCGCGTGAGGACACCCTCGCGCGCTGCGTCGAGGCGCTCTCACGCCCCGGCGTCAACGGCTTCCTGGGCACCGCCGACCTCATCGAGGACCTCGCGCTCCTGGGCGTCCTGGACGGCAAGCTCGTCTACGGCTCGATGAACCGCGGTGGTCTGGCGGGCGCCACCTTCGAGATGGACGACCGCATGACCGGCTACGACGCGCGCGGCGTGGTTGACGCCGGTCTCGACGGCGGCAAGATGCTGCTGCGGATCAACTACGAGGACCCCCGCACCGCCGACACTCTCGCCGCCTGCGCCAAGGCCGTCAACAAGCTCGCCGAGCGCAGGGTCATGGCCATGGTCGAGCCCTTCATCTCCACCTGGAGCAAGGGCCGCGTCGTCAACGACCTCAGCCCCGAGGCCGTCATCGCCTCCATGCACATCGCCTCCGGCCTGGGGCGCACGAGCGCCTACACGTGGCTCAAGCTCCCGGCCGTGGCGGACATGGAGCGCGTCATGGAGGCCTCCACCCTGCCCGCCCTCATCCTCGGTGGGGCAGTGAGCGAGGACGCCGAGGCTGCGCGCGAGACCTGGGCCAGGGCCCTGGCACTGCCCACCGTCAAGGGGCTGGTCATCGGCCGGTCCCTGCTCTTCCCGCCCGACGACGACGTCGCCGGGGCCGTTGACCAGACCGTAGGACTGCTCTCATGACACTCGACCACCACGTGCCGGCCGGCAGCACCGGGCACGACTGCCTCACCGTCGACATCACGCCCGCCGACGCCGGCTGGGGCTTTAGCGGCCTGCGGGTGGCGGTCCTCGCCCCCGGCGCCTCGGTGACCCTTGAGACCGGCGACAGCGAGCTGCTCGTCCTGCCCCTCGTGGGCAGCTGCAGCGTCGAGGTCGACGGACGCACCTACGAGCTCCTGGGCCGCACCGGCGTGCTGGAGCAGATCACGGACTACCTCTACGTGCCGCGCTCGATGAGCCTGACCGTGAACTCGCAGCAGGGCGGGCGCTTCGCCTTCCCCAGCGCCGTCGCCGAGAAGGACCTGCCCGTGCGCCACCTGGGCCGTGAGCAGGCCGTGACCGGGATCCGCGGCGCGGGCGACTGCTCACGCCAGGTGACCAACTACGCCCTCAACAACGGTGTGGAGACCTCCCACCTGCTCGTCACCGAGGTCATCACCCCGGGCGGCAACTGGTCCTCCTACCCGGCGCACAAGCACGAGGAGAACACCGACGACGAGCGCGAGCTCGAGGAGATCTACTACTTCGAGATCGCCACCTCGCCCTCCGGTGAGCCGGGCTTCGGCCTGCACCGCACCTACGGCTCGACGCCGGACAAGCCCATCAACCTGTGCCTCGAGGTCCACGACGGCGACGTCGTCCTCGTGCCCCACGGCTACCACGGGCCCTGCGTGGCTGCCCCTGGCTACGACATGTACTACCTCAACGTCATGGCCGGGCCGCAGACCGACCTCGTGTGGCTCGCCCCCGACGACCCGTCCCACCACTGGATCCGGCAGAGCTGGGAGGGTCAGCTGCCCGACCCGCGCCTGCCCATGGCGTACTGACGCAAGGCGCCACCGCGTGAGGCCCCCGAGGGCCCGGCAACCGCCCCCGACCACACCCACGCAGAGAGAAGACACTCGTGAGCAACGAAGCCTACGCGGGCACCATCCGCCTGACCGTCGCCCAGGCGACGATCCGGTTCCTCACCAACCAGTACTCCGAGCGCGACGGCGTCGAGCATCGGCTCATTGAGGGCGCCTTCGGCATCTTCGGGCACGGCAACGTCGCCGGCCTGGGCCAGGCGCTCCTCCAGAACGAGATCGCCCCGGACGAGGGCGAGGGCGAGATGCCCTACATCATGGCCCGCAACGAGCAGAGCGCCGTCCACGCCTCCGCCGCCTTCGCCAAGGTCAGGAACCGCCTGTCCACCTGGATGACCACGGCCTCCATCGGCCCGGGTTCGCTCAACATGGTCACCGGCGCCGCCCTGGCCACCACCAACCGCGTCCCGGTGCTCCTGTTCCCCTCGGACCAGTTCGCCACCCGCGTGCCGGACCCGGTGCTCCAGCAGCTGGAGGACCCGACGACGCTCGATATCACCGTCAACGACGCCTTCCGCCCCGTCTCGCGCTTCTTCGACCGCATCAACCGTCCCGAGCAGCTCATCCCCTCCCTGCTGTGCGCCATGCGCGTGCTCACCGACCCGGCTGAGACCGGGGCCGTCGTCATCGCGATGCCGCAGGACGTCCAGGCCGAGGTGCACGACTGGCCGGTCGAGCTTTTCCGCAAGCGCGTGTGGCACGTGCGCCGGCCTCCGGTCGAGCCCGCCGCCCTGGCGCGCGCCGTCGCCCTCATCAAGGCGGCCAAGCGTCCGATGGTCATCGCCGGCGGTGGCACCATCTACTCCGAGGCCAGCGAGGAGCTGCGTGCCTTCGCCACGGCCACCGGCATCCCCGTGGTGGACACCCAGGCGGGCAAGGGCGCCATCAACTACGACCACCCCTGCGCCATCGGCGGGGTCGGCTCCACCGGCGGGGACTCCGGCAACCACATCGCGGACAAGGCGGACCTCGTCATCGGTGTGGGCACCCGTTACTCGGACTTCACCACGGCCTCCAAGACCCAGTTCAAGAACCCCGACGTCGCCTTCGTCAACATCAACGTCTGCGCCTTCGACGCGGCCAAGGAGTCGGCCGAGATGGTCGTCGCCGACGCCCGCGAGGCCCTCGTGGCCCTCACCGAGGCGCTTGACGGCTACCACGTGAGCGAGGAGTACACCGCCGAGGTCGCTGCCGAGCGCGCCTCCTGGCACGAGCGCACCCGCGAGTGCTACCACCTGGGCCACGGCCCGTTGCCGGCCCAGACCGAGGTCTTCGGGGCCCTCAACGAGATGATGGGAGACGAGGACATCGTCATCAACGCCGCTGGCTCCATGCCCGGCGACCTCCAGGCGCTGTGGCAGGCGCGCACGCCCGTCCAGTACCACGTCGAGTACGCCTTCTCCTGCATGGGCTACGAGGTCCCCGCGGGTCTGGGCTGCAAGCTCGCCCGCCCGCAGTCGGAGGTCGTGTCCATCGTCGGAGACGGCACCTACCAGATGCTGCCCATGGAGCTGGCCACTGTGGTACAGGAGGGTGTCAAGGTCATCTACGTCCTCCTACAGAACTACGGCTTCGCCTCCATCGGGGCGCTGTCGGAGTCGCGCGGCTCGCAGCGCTTCGGCACGAAGTACCGTCAGCGCGGGACGGGCAGCCACCTGGCGGACACCGACAGGATCGAGGGCGTGGACATCGCCACGAACGCCGAGTCCTGGGGCCTCAAGGTCTACCGGGTGTCCTCCATTGAGGAGTTCCGCGAGGCCTACGCCCAGGCGCACGCCGACGACCGCGCCTCGATGATCCACATCGAGACGGACCTCATGGGGCCCAACCCGCCTGGCTCCTCGTGGTGGGACGTGCCGGTCTCGGGCGTGTCCCGCCTGGAGTCCACGCAGCAGGCCTACGAGCGCTACCTCGAGGACCGCAGGCCGCAGCGTCACTACCTGTGACGACGGCGTCCCCTCGGGGCGCGCCGCACGGGTCGTGGTGGGGGGCGCAAACACCAAGGTGTAGACCCCCCCTCCCCGCCCCCAAACAAAAAGAAGGGGGCCCTCACCAGGGGTTGGGGGGGTGACCGCCACTTTGGGTTCTGCCCCCCCCACTGCCGTGCCGCGAGGCAAGGCGCGGGTGGGCGCCCATGAGCACTTCGCCCCAGGCATTTTGTGCGGACATATCGCTTGATCGGGGGAGGTGCGGGCCGTAGGGTGTGACCTACGACCAGGGCGCCTCGCCCGAGCGTCGCGGCCCGGGCGCACCGCGTCCCGGCGCGGGCGCCCGAGGGCCCGTGAGACTCAGGAGTCATCAACGATGAAGACGATCCCGCACTGGATTGACGGCCAGGAGTACGAGGGCAGCCCGGTGGGCCGCTTCCCCGTTGAGAACCCTGGCACCGGTGAGGTGGAGGCCGAGCTGCTCCAGGCCTCACCCGAGGACCTCGACCACGCCGTCGCCGTCGCCCGCCGGGCCCAGAAGGCGTGGGCCAAGGTCTCCCTGGCCAAGCGCACCGCCATCATGTTCAGGATGCGCCAGCTCGTTCTCGACCACCAGGACGAGATGGCCCGCCTCATCGTCGCCGAGCACGGCAAGAACTACTCCGACGCCATCGGTGAGATCCAGCGCGGGCGCGAGACCCTCGACTTCGCCACCTCCATCAACGTGGCCCTCAAGGGCGAGTGATCCTCGGACATCTCCACCGGCGTGGACATCCACACCCTGCGCCATCCGGTCGGCGTCGTCGGCGGCATCTGCCCCTTCAACTTCCCTGCCATGGTGCCGATGTGGATGCACCCCATCGCCATCGCCACGGGCAACGCCGTGGTGATGAAGCCGGCCTCCGCCACGCCCTCGGCCATGCTGCTCACCGCCCGCCTCTACAAGGAGGCGGGCCTGCCCGACGGCGTCTTCAACGTCGTCTCCGGCAACCGCTCCATCGTCTCGGGCATCCTCGAGCACCCCGGCATCGACGCCATCTCCTTCGTCGGCTCGACCCCGGTGGCGCACATCGTCCAGGACACCGGTGTCACCCACGGCAAGCGCGTCCAGGCGCTGGGCGGGGCGAACAACCACGCCATCGTCATGCCCGACTGCGACCTCGACTTCGCCGCCCAGCACCTGTCCGCCGCGGCCTTCGGAGCCGCGGGCGAGCGCTGCATGGCCCTGCCGGTGGTCGTCGCGGTGGGCGGCTGCGGCCCCGAGCTCGCCCGCAAGGTCAAGGCCCACGCCGAGAGGATCAAGGTGGGCTACGGCATGGACGAGGGCGTGGAGATGGGACCGGTCATCGACGCCGCCTCCAAGGAGCGCATCATCGCGCTGGTCACCGAGGGTGAGGCTGACGGTGGCGAGGTCGTCCTCGACGGGCGCGGCCTCGTCGTCCCCGGGCAAGAGAAGGGCCACTTCGTGGGGCCGACGATCGTTGACAACGTCCCGGTGACCTCCCGCCTGTACCGCGAGGAGGTCTTCGGCCCGGTGCTCACCATCGTCCACGCGGACAGCTATGAGCAGGCCATCGCCATCGTCAACGCCTCCGAGTTCGGCAACGGCTCGGCGATCTTCACCAACGACGGCAGTGTGGCGCGCCGCTTCACCCTCGACGTCGAGGCGGGCATGGTCGGGGTCAACGTGCCGATCCCGACTCCGGTGGCCTACTACTCCTTCGGCGGCTGGAAGGAGTCGCTGCTGGGCGACCACCACATCCACGGCCCCGAGGGCGTGCGCTTCTACACGCGGGCCAAGGCGGTCACGAGCCGGTGGCCCTCCGAGAAGACCTACGCCGCCACCATGTCCTTCCAGCGCGAGGAGTGACGCGGCTCGTAGCCGGGCTCGGAGCCTGAGCGGGACCGCGGCCCTGACCGCGGCTCGGGACCGAGCCCGGAGAGCAGTCCGGACTACGGTCCGGCAGCCCCTGAGGAGTGGGTCCCCTCCCCCACCACGCCCCTTTTTCTCGGGTCCACTCTTTCCTTTACCTCA
>NZ_JBPPGD010000005.1:96672-187582 GCF_051303165.1 Actinomyces sp. W5033
CCAACCTCTCGGGGGGGTTTTCCCCCAACCCGCATCTCTTTGTGGGGGGAGCCCCCCACTCCTGCCTGGACCTCATCGATTGACCGCTTCCAGGCGGCCTGTGCCCGTGGGTTCGGGTGCGGACCGCCCCGGCGCGCCTGCGCTGTGGTGCGCCGCACACGACCCGGTGAAGTTCCCCGAACCTCTAGCGTGCGACAAATTGTCATGACATACTTCCCACGTTTACAGTGTTGTCGTGTGACAGAGAGGAGTCTTGTGGTTGCTGTCGCCCTCGACCTGATCGTGTCTAACGTGGTTAGGTCCGTGCCGGAGGGGTTCCGTAGGTCGGCTGAGCCGGGCTCCCGCTACGGGAGGTGGGCATCCGGTGCTGACCTCCACCTCTGGCTCCGCCCGGAGGCAGACTTGCACTTCATCGCAGGGCGTAAGAAGGCCGGCGAGTACAACAAGGCTGCGCTCGCCCGGCTGACCGAAGAGCTGGGCGCCTGAGCCCCCACCGTTTGTGTGACGGCCGCCACGCGAACGTGTTCCCATGCCGAACCCGCCGTGCTCGCGGACGGTTCGTGCCCGTGCGGCCACCTTCCTCCCAATTCCGACCACCTGCCAATGACGGCAGGCGACAGAAGGAGAATCGGATGTCCTCATCCTCCAAACTGGCTGTGGAGATCGGTCGCCACGAGCTCGACTCGCTGGTCGACGCCACTCCGCCATCCGGCAAGAAGCGTTCCCTTGGGCTCATTGCCCTCGTGGCCACCCTGGGTTCCCTACTCTTCGGCTATGACACGGGTGTCATCTCGGGCGCGCTTCCTTACATGTACCTGCCCACTGACGCCCACGGCCTGGCCTTGACCGCGGCTGAGGAGGGCTGGATCGGTGCGCTGCTTGCCCTGGGTGCCGCGGTGGGGGCTTCGGTGGGAGGCAAGCTCTCCGACATGTACGGCCGCCGTCACAACATCAGCCTCCTGGCCATCGTGTTCTTCCTCGGGGCCATCGGCTGTACGGTGGCGCCCAACATCTGGATCCTGTACATCTTCCGCGTCATCCTCGGCTTTGCTGTCGGTGGAGCCTCCGTCACCGTCCCCGTCTTCCTCGGTGAGACCGCGCCTAAGCGCATCCGCGGCACGCTCGTGGCTGTCGACCAGATGATGATCGTCTTCGGTCAGTTCGTGGCCTTCTCCATGAATGCGGCCCTGGCGCGCATGCACGGCGGCCCGCACGTCGAGTCCAACGGTGAGGTCATCGACTGGACCAACACTGTCGCCCACCAGGTGACCAGCGGCGCCCTCATGGTCGACGGTGGCAACGGTATGACCTGGCGCTACATGCTTGTCATCGCCTCGTTGCCCGCTATCGCCCTGTGGATCGGCGTCCGCCTCATGCCCGAGTCCTCCCGCTGGTACATCGCCAACCAGCGCATCCCCGAGGCCATTGGTGCCCTCAAGCGGATCCGTGACGAGGAGAAGGACGGCTCCGTCTCTGAGGAGATCGACGAGATGCTGGAGAACCAGCGTCAGGAGGCCAGTCAGGAGAAGTGGCGCCTGTCCCAGATCTGGAACACGCGCTGGACTCGCCGCCTGCTCGTCATTGGCATCGTCCTTGGTGTCGCCGACCAGCTCACCGGTATCAACACGGCGATGTACTACACGCCCAAGATCCTCTCGGCCGCGGGTCTGCCGCTGGACGACGCCATCACCCTCAATGTCGTCTCCGGTGGCCTGTCCTTCATCGGCTCGGCGGTCGGCCTGTGGCTGGTGACGAAGTTCGCCCGGCGTCACGTGGGCATCTACCAGGAGACCTCGATCGCCATCTCCCTGGCGGTGCTCGCCGCCGTGTTCTTCTTCCTCATCGAGCCCTACCAGAACGCTGACGGCGACATTGTCGGGGCTGCAAGCTGGGCGCCCTACCTCGTGCTGCTCATCGTTAGCCTGTTCGTGTTCGCCAAGCAGTCCGGCACGGTGACATGGGTGCTCGTCGCCGAGATCTTCCCGAGCAAGATCCGAGGTACGGCCATGGGGCTTGCGGTCGGGGCCCTGTGGGTCGCCAACGCCTTCGTGGCCTGGGTGTTCCCGATCATGATGAAGGCCCTGGGCGGTTCTGCGACCTACCTGCTTTTCTCCCTCATCAACGTGGGCTCGCTGATCTTCTACATCAAGTTCGTCCCCGAGACGAAGTACCACTCCCTGGAGGAGCTGGAGCGTCGCTTCGAGAAGGAGTACAGCTGAGCGCTGTCGTCCGCTGACCAGCACGCCTTTTCCGGGCACGTGCTGACCCCCTGACGCTCGCCCCGCCGTCACCTCGGTGCCGACGGGGCGAGCGCCGTGTCCCGGACGGTGAGGGGTGCGGGGGCGAGGTTCCCGGTGGGGCTGCTCGGGACGAAACAGGTAGGTACTTTGTCCTTACAAATCGCCTAGGTCTCCGTTAGGCTGGTCATGTCGAACGAGTCAGGGGCGCGTGCGCGCCCGCTGAGAGAGGTGGAGACATGACGAGCAACGACGCTTTCCAGATCCCCGAGACCATGCGCGCGGCCGTGCTGCGCGACCACGACAAGGGCCTTGAGGTCGAGACCATCCGCACCCCGCGCCCCAAGGCCGGTGAGGTCCTGATCAAGGTGGCCGCCTGCGGCCTGTGCCACTCGGACCTTCACGTCATCGGCGGTGCCATCGCCTTCCCCCTGCCCGCCGTCCTCGGGCACGAGGTCACCGGCACCATCGTCGAGCTCGGCCCCGGCAACGAGCACACCGGCCTCAAGGTCGGCGACAACGTCGCAGGCGGCTTCCTCATGCCCTGTGGCCAGTGCGACGCCTGCGCCGCCGGCCGCGACGAGCTGTGCGGGCCCTTCTTCGACCTCAACCGCCTCAAGGGTGTCCTCTACGACGGCACCACCCGCCTTCAGACCCTCGACGGCGAGCCGGTCTACATGTACTCCATGGGTGGGCTGGCCGAGTACGCCGTCGTGCCCGCCACCTCGGTGGCCGTCGCCCCCGACACCATCGACCTCGTGCCCGCCGCCATCCTCGGCTGCGCTGCCATGACCGGTTACGGCGCCGTGCGCCGCGGCGCCGACCTGCGCTTCGGCGAGACCGTCGCCGTCGTCGCCACCGGGGGAGTGGGTACCAACATCGTCCAGATCGCCGCCGCCTTCGGGGCCTCCCAGGTCATCGCCATCGACGTCTCCGACGACAAGCTCGCCCCCATGCTCGGCTACGGCGCCACCGCCGTCGTCAACTCCGTCACCCAGGACGCCCGCGAGGAGGTCTTCCGCCTTACCGGCGGCAAGGGCGTCGACGTCGCCTTCGAGGCCCTGGGCATCCCCGCCACCTGGAAGACCGCCCTCGACGTGCTCTCCGACGGCGGCCGCATGGTCCCCATCGGCCTGGGGGCCGGGGTCCAGACCGCGGAGGTGGAGATCAACCGCACCGTGCGCCGCTCGCAGTCGATCATCGGCTCCTACGGTGCCCGCACCCGCCAGGACCTGCCCGCCGTGGTCGATCTCGCCGCGCGCGGCGTCATCAACTACAAGGACGTCGTCTCGCGCCGCTTCCCGCTCGAGGAGGCCGGCGCGGGCTACGCCGCGCTCAAGAACCGTCAGATCCAGGGCCGAGCCGTGGTGGACATGAGCCTGTGAGGCCGTCGCGCTGAGGCCGGACGGTATCGGGCCGCCCGCGACACCTGTCACGGGGCCCCGGAGCACGTGCTCCGGGGCCCCGTGCGGTGTGGAGCGCGGACGCAGTCGGGCCCCCGGTCCAGGAGAACCAGGGGCCCGACTGCCGGAGTCTCTCCGGTGCCGCAGAAGCGGCCCCGCAGGTCACAGGGTGAACAGCCTCGACTCGATGTAGGCACGGGCCTTCGCCCCGTACTCGTGCGGGTTGGCGACGGCCGGGTCCTGCTCGGCCTCGACCAGGATCCACTTGTCGTAGCCGTGGTCGATGAGGAAGCGGTAGGGCTCGGTGAAGTCGATCATGCCGTCGCCCGGCACGGTGAACATGCCTGCGAGGAAGGAGTCGAGGAAGGAGCGTCCCAGCTCCTTGGACTCGGCCAGCTTCTCGGGGCGCACGTCCTTGAAGTGGACGTGCTTGACGCGCTCGATCGTCACCTCCAGCAGCCCCATGACGTCGCCGTCGCCGACGAAGGCGTGGCCGGTGTCGAACAGGAGGGAGACCTTGGCAGGGTCGGTCAGCTCCATGAGGCGGATCGTCTCGGCCTTGGTCTGGACGACGGTGCCCAGGTGGTGGTGGTAGACGAGGTCGAGGCCGTGCTCGAGCGCGATCTCGCCGAGGCGGTTAAGGCCCTCGGCCAGCACCGGCCACTGCTCCTCGGTGAGCACCGGCTTGTCGGTGAAGATGCACACGTCGCGCATTCCCTGCACCGAGCCGGTCTGCTCGGAGACGACGACGCGGGTGGCGCCCAGGTACTGCAGGTACTCGCAGGTCTCGGTGAACTCGGGGATGACGGCCTCGACGCCGTCGCGCACGATGAAGGAGGAGAACCACTGGGCGACGATCGCGATGCCGCGCGCGTCAATGCGCTCCTTGGTCACCTCCTTGGAGGGGAACCAGCCGGCCACCTCTGTGCCGCGGTAACCGAGGTCGGCGAGGTCGAGCAGCATGTCCTCCAGGGTGTTGAAGGCACCGACCTCCTTGATGTCGTCGTTGCGCCAGGCGATGGGGTGCATGCCCCAGGTGGTGCCGTGCGGGTCGGTGATGGCGGTGGTGGGGTCGAGTCGGAAGGTCATGGTGCTCTCCTGAGGTGTGGGTGCAATGCGTCGTGGGTGTGGTCGGTGCGTGGTGGCTCAGGCGTCGAAGGTGGTGCGGCCCTCGACGCGGGCGACGTCGTGCCACTGGCCGTCGGCGGCGGAGGCGACGACGGCGGCGTCGACCTCTGCGGCGCACCAGGCGTCCGCGGCGGAGGGGGCCTGCTGCTCGCCGGTGAGCACGGAGCGGACGAACTGGGCGGCCTCGATGGACTTGAGGTCGTCGAAGCCCATGGAGGTGCCGATGGCGGGCTGGTAGCGGTGCCACTCGCCCCAGGCGGGGCCGGCCATGGCGCGGCGGTAGCCGTGGGTGGGGCCGCCGTCGACGTCGAGGCACACCTCCAGCTCGTTGAGGCGCTCGAAGTTCCAGCGCGCGGAGCCCTGGGTGCCGTAGGCCTCGACGACGTACTCGGCGCGCGGGCCCACGCTCACACGAGAGGACTCCATGGTGGCCACGGCGCCGCCCTCGAAGCGGGCGAGCATGCCGACGTAGTCCTCGTTCTCCACCTCGCCGACCTCGTCGCCGATCTCGAAGCCGGAGTGGCCGATGCCCATCTTGGTGGGGATGGGGCGCTCGGTGATGAAGGTGTCGGTCAGGGCCGTGACGGAGGTGATGCGGCCGATGAGGTACTGGGCCAGGTCCGCGCCGTGGCTCATGAGATCGGGCACGACACCAGCACCGGCCTTCTCGCGCGAGGCGCGCCAGGTCAGCGGGCTCAGGGGGGAGGAGTTGTAGTCGGCGATGAACCACACGCGGGCGTTGGTCACGCGGCCCAGCTGACCGGAGCGGATGAGCTCACGCATGTACTCGATGGCCGGCACGTGCCGGTAGTTGAAGCCCACGCAGGTGACCAGGCCGGCGGCCTCTGCTGCCCGGGCGATGGTCCGGGACTGCTCGGCGCTGGTGCCCATGGGCTTCTCGATCCAGAAGGGCTTGCCCGCCCTCACCGCGGCCAGGGCGATCTCCTCGTGCAGGAAGTTGGGTGAGGCGATGGACACGACGTCGATCTGCGGGTCGGCCAGCAGCTCGCGGTAGTCGGTGTAGGCGCGCTCGAACCCGAGGTCCTCGACGGCGGCTCGGCGGGCCTCGTCGATGGGGTCCGCGGCGGCGACCAGACGGGCCTCGACCCCCAGCTCGGGGAAGCGCTCGGACAGGGACCGGTAGCTGCGGGCGTGCAGCCGGCCCATCCAGCCCAGGGAGATGACTCCGACTCCGAGTGTGCGTTTGGTACTCACGGGTGGCTCCTTCGCCGACCTCCATGGTCGGCCAGTTCTGTGCGCAATGTTGTGCAACCGGTGCGGTAACGCGCGTCAGCGGTGACGCGCTCGCCAATCTAGGATGAGGGTTTTGTCCTGTCAATGGGGCGGGTGGGGCGCTCTTGGGCGGGTGCGGCCCCGGGGTGGGCGCCCGCTGGGGCGTGATGCGCCTATCAATACTTTGTCTTTACAAAGCGAGGGTGTTGCTCCTAGTCTGGTGACCGCCGGCCAGCCGGGTCGGCACCGACCGTCAGGTCGGGCACACCGCCGTGCGGGCCGCCCGACCGGTTCCGCACAGGAACTGGAAGGACAACCAGCATGAACGCTCCCGTCATCGACTCCGTCGCCACCCCCGTCGTCACCGCCCCGCAGCCCACCGCCTCCGTCCGGGACGAGGCCATGGCCGCCGACCTGCTCACCTTCTGGATCGGCATGGGGGTCGTTGCCGCGGTGCTTGTCATCATGACCGTCGTCGGCGCCGTCATCACCTCCGAGCCGCTGCTCATCGGAGCCGGCATCTTCGCTGTCATGCTCGCCCTGGTCAACGCCGTCACCGACATCACCCTCGCGGCCCGCTGAGACCTCACCGGTCGGCGAGGCCGCCGACCGTCGAGCCGTCACGGAGGAGGGGCGGGACCCACTCCTCCAGAGCTGCGCGGGCGACGCGGACCGCGCAGCACCGTGCCACCGCGAGACGGTGGCGGTCACAGCCCGCGAAGCAGGCGCCGAGCGCCGACCCGGTGGGTCGGCGCTTCTCCTGTGCCCGCCCTGTGCGCGCCCGTTCCGACTCATCCTGTGCGCGCCCGAGCTGACTGGCCTGCCGCTCACGGTTCGGGGTCCTCAGCGCAGGGCCCGCAGCGCCCACGGCAGCGTCGCCACCGCGACAACCAGGCACAGGACCTGGCAGCCGAGCGCCGCCCCGAGCGCCACGGGGGCCGGTGTGAGTGCCAGCAGCAGCGCCGGCACCAGGACGGACGCGAGCTGGACCGCAGGCCTGATCATGGCGGCGGCCCGCCGCTGCGAGCGCAGCAGCCACGGTGGGACGAGAGGGTCGATACTGCCCGTGCAGGCCGGTGTCACGGCCAGGAACTGGCAGGCCACCAGCACCACGAGGACGCCCGTGAGCAGCGCCACCAGGCCGGATCCGTGGATCGTGCCGGCCAGTGCCAGCAGCGTGACGCCGCAGGCGGAGGCTCCGACGCCGCCAATGATCCAGGCGTAGGCGAGGTGGTCGCCCCGCCGCCTGGTGCCCGCAAGCCCGACCGCCACCCAGGAGGCCGCCAGGGCGGCAGCCACACCGAGCGGGACGGGCACCTGAGCAGATCCGGCGTCCGCGTCGGCTGCTCGCGCCAGCAGGGGCGGACCCAGGCACAGCGCCGCCAGCCCCAGCGGCAGAGCCTGCACGAGCTCGAGCAGCAGCCCGGCCGCAACTGTGCGGCGCACCCGCGCGATCGACAGGTCACCGCGGCCCAGCGGGTGCTGCTCGCCCCGGGTACCGGTGTCCATCATGACCCGGTCGATGCCGATGGCGGCCTCGAGGCTTCCCACCATCCGCCGCAGGGCCGCGTAGGCCTCCTCCAGGCGCCCCTGCGCCGCGTACCAGTGCGGTGTCTCCGGCAGGCTCAGCACCAGCAGCAACGAGACGGTCGCCGCGACCAGGGGGACCGCCCAGGCGGGCGCCACGCCGTGGCCGGGCGACAGCCACGCGCCCAGCGCTCCACAGGCCAGGGCGAGGCCGGCTCCCGCCGGGGCGGTGGCACGAACGCGCGGCATGAGCCGACGGTGCCCGTGCTCGGCGAGCTCGTGGGCGAGCTTGGGGGCCACGATCGCGTACCCGCCCAGGCCCATACCGACGACGCCGAGGCCGGCCGCCCGCAGCAGGTGCCCGTCGCAGGCGGCGAGAGGGCAGCCGATCGCGGTCAGCGCGGAGCAGGCGAGCGCTGCCGGCCGGCGTCCCCAGGTGTGGGACACGACGTCGAGGGCGGGGGCGCCCACGGCAGAGCCGAGCGGCAGGGCTGCCAGCACCAGTAGGAGGGCTGGCAGCGACTGGGCGTCGAGCAGGCCGTGGGCCGTCAGCGTCGCTCGGGTGCTGGCGTCCTCGGCGAGGGACGCGCCGAGCGCGCCCCAGGCGGCACCGGAGGCCAGCGTGGTGCTGATGAGCAGTGCCCGTAGGCGCTTTTGTGCCGGGGTGAGTGTCGCGGTCGCCATCGATCGTCTTCCTGCCGGGAGAGGGCGTATCCGGGCGGCTGCGCCGCGGTTCGTCCATGAGCCCCGTCCGGCGGGGCGCACACACCTAAGGATGCCTTTGTTCTGACAATGATGTCCACCTCGACGTCGTGCTGGACGCGCAACCGCAGCACTCGGCCCGCGCCGCTATCCTGTGCCGGTGACGACCTCCCCCTCCCCGCAGCGCGCAGCGCACACCGACGCCACCTCCCAGGCGACCACCCAGCCGGCGCAGACGGGCCCGGTCCTCGTCGTCGACTTCGGCGCCCAGTACGCCCAGCTCATCGCCCGGCGCGTGCGCGAGGCCTCGGTGTACTCCGAGATCGTCCCCCACAGCATGCCCGTGGCGGACATGCTCGCCAAGCGGCCCGCGGCCATCATCCTGTCCGGAGGTCCCTCCTCCGTCTACGAGGACGGCGCCCCCACCATCGACCCGGCCCTCTTCGACGCAGGGCTCCCGGTGCTCGGCATCTGCTACGGCTTCCAGACCATGGCGCAGGCCCTCGGCGGCGCCGTCGGACGCACCGGCACCCGCGAGTACGGCCGCACCCCGGCCCGCGTCGATGACGCCTCCTGCCTCTTCAGCGGCACGCCCGTCGAGCAGGCCGTGTGGATGAGCCACGGCGACGCCGTCCAGGCCGCCCCCGCCGGCTTCACCGTCACCGCCTCAACGAGCCAGACGCCCGTGGCCGCCTTCGAGGACCCCGCGCGCCGCCTCTTCGGACTTCAGTGGCACCCCGAGGTCATGCACTCCGACTTCGGCCAGAAGGCCCTGGAGAACTTCCTCCGCGTCGGCGCGGGCATCCCCGCCACCTGGACGCCCGGCAGTATCATCGACGAGCAGGTCGATGCCATCCGCGCCCAGGTGGGTGACGCCCACGTCATCTGCGGCCTGAGTGGGGGAGTGGACTCCTCGGTGGCCGCAGCGCTCGTGCACCGCGCCGTCGGCGACCAGCTCACTTGCATCTTCGTTGACCACGGCCTGCTGCGGGCCGGGGAGCGCGAGCAGGTGGAGACCGACTACGCCCAGGGCATGGGCATCCGCGTCATCACCGTCGACGAGTCCGAGCGCTTCCTGGGGGCGCTCGCGGGCGTCACTGAGCCCGAGGCCAAGCGCAAGATCATCGGACGCGAGTTCATCCGCTCCTTCGAGGCCGCACAGCGGCACGTCATGGAGGAGGTGGGGGCCGCCGGCGGCGAGATCCGTTTCCTCGTCCAGGGCACGCTCTACCCCGACGTCGTCGAGTCCGGCGGCGGCGAGGGCGCCGCCAACATCAAGAGCCACCACAACGTCGGTGGGCTGCCCGAGGACCTCGACTTCGAGCTCGTTGAGCCGCTGCGCGCCCTGTTCAAGGACGAGGTGCGCGCCATTGGGCGCGAGCTCGGCGTGCCCGAGAAGATCGTCGAGCGCCAGCCCTTCCCCGGCCCCGGGCTGGGCATCCGCGTCATCGGTGAGGTCACGGCCGAGAACCTGCGCGTCCTGCGCGCCGCCGACGCCATCGTCCGCGAGGAGCTGAGCGCCGCCGGGCTCGACGCCGAGATCTGGCAGTGCCCGGTGGTGCTGCTGGCCGGCGTGCGCAGCGTGGGCGTCCAGGGCGACGGGCGCACCTACGGCCACCCGGTGGTCCTGCGGCCGGTGAGCTCGGAGGACGCGATGACGGCGGACTGGACACGCCTGCCCTACGACGTGCTGGCCCGCATCTCGACGCGGATCACGAATGCGGTCCCCGAGGTCAACCGCGTCATGCTCGACGTCACGAGCAAGCCCCCCGCCACCATCGAGTGGGAGTGAGGCCACTGCCCCTGGCCCACGGATCACGTGCGGTCCGGCGGATCACGTAAGCGCCGACGGATCATCTGTGGTCCGGCGGATCACCTGTTGTCGGCACACGGGTGATCCGTCCGAGTACAGGTGATCCGCCCGTGAGCGCGGCTCGGCCGGCCGTCGTCGGGAGGCGCGCTCCGACGAACGGGGGCCCGCCGTCACCCTCCGGCCGGGTAGCGCTGTGCGAACCACGATGCGACCGCGTCGTCGAGAGGGTTGGTACTGAGTGACGTCGCCCAGCCCGCAACTATTGGTTGCGGTCAACGATTGCAAGGCAAAGGTGGCGGCGCCGGGGCCCTCGGGCACCCCAGTATGGAGCCGCGCCGGACCCACTGGGCAACGAGCGGATCCCACAACGGCCCGGCACGGCAAGCCGCACCCACGGCGTGCGAGACCGACCAGACGAGAGGAACACACGTGAAGATCGAGATCGCCAAGAGGCTCTACCACTACCGCACCGCGGCCGGACTGTCCCAGGAGCAGGTCGCCGCCCGGGTCGGGGTCTCGCGCCAGGCCGTCTCCAAGTGGGAGTGCGCCGAGTCCTCGCCCGACACCGACAACCTCATTGCGCTCGCGGTCCTCTACGAGGTCACGGTCGATGAGCTCCTCTTCGCCGACCCGGAGCAGGGCCCCGGTGCTCGGGGCGCCACCGCCTCCGGCAGCCATGCCCAGGCGTCGGCTGCATCGGTGACTGAGCGCGTGGCGGAGAGCGCCCGCGAGGCTGTCGACGAGGAGGTCGCCGACGCCCTCGCCGGTGCCGTGCCCGACGCCGCCGCATCGCCCGGCACCGACTGGTCCGCGCGCTGGAGCGGTGCCGACGACGGTGGCGCCGACGACGGCCGTGACTACGTCAACGTCAGCTTCGACAACGGCATCCACGTGCACGACAGGAGGAAGGGCGAGCAGGTGCATGTGGGCTGGGACGGCGTCCACGTTGACACTCCGACCGAGCATGTCCGTGTCGACTTCGCGGGCCTCGCGCGAGCGATCCGCGAGATGCGCAAGCAACAGCGCTGAGCCGTGCCGCCGCCCCGAGCCACCGCCCTCGACCGGCGTCGTCGGTCCGGGGTCTGCGCCCCCGAGCCGGCGGACGGCGCCACATGCCCGGTTGGGGTGGCGCCACATGACCGGTTGTCATGGCGCCAATTGCCGGGTTAGTGTGGCGCCACATGACCGGTTTGGGCGGCGCCACATGGCCGGTTGAGGTCGTGTTGCGTTCGTCGACAGGGGAGGACGGTGGGAGTGACGGACTATCGGACTCGCGTCGTCGACGCCCTTGTCGACGACGTCCTGGGGTACTCGGGCGGCATCCTCATCGAGGGCGTGCGCGCCTGCGGCAAGACGATGACCGGGCGGCAGCACGCGGCCTCGGAGGTGGCTCTGGACTCTGGCCTGCCGCAGGTCCGTGCCGCCTTGGACCTCGACCCCGCGCTGCTGCTGGAGGGCGACACCCCCCGGCTGATCGACGAGTGGCAGCTCGCGCCGGTCCTGTGGAACACGGCTCGCCGGGAGATCGACGTCAGGCGGCGGCCCGGGCAGTTCATCCTCACCGGCTCCTGCGTGCCCGCCGAGGATGCGACGCGGCACTCCGGTGCCCACCGCATCTCCAAGGTGCGGATGCGCCCCATGACCTTGTTCGAACGCGGTCTGGGCGACGGGCGCGTCTCGCTGGGGTCGCTGTTCGACGGCGAGGAGCCCGCCGTCGTTCTCTACTCCGGCACGAGTGTCCGTCAGGCCCTGGATGCGCTGGTGCATGGCGGCTGGCCGGGCGACCTCGGCGCGTCCACGGCTCAAGCGCAGCGGCACCTGCGCGACTACGTTGAGGACATCGCCAGTGTCGACGTGGGACGGCTGGACGGGGAGCCGCGCCGCGACCCGATGAGGTTGCATGCGCTGCTGCGCTCACTGGCTCGCCATATCGCCACCGAGGCATCCTTCGCCACCATCGCAAGGGACGTGACGACACGAACACTGAGTGCAGAGACCGCCGTCGGCTATGTCAACGCGCTCAAGCGGCTCTTCATCATCGAGGAGCAGCCCGCCTGGGCGCCGCATCTGCGCTCGCGCTACGCCGTGCGCACCTCATCCAAGCTCCACTTCGTGGACCCCGCCCTGGCGGCGGCCATCACCGCGACCTCAGTGGAGCGCCTCATGCAGGACCTGCACACGGCGGGCCTGTGGTTCGAGTCCCAGGTCATCCAGCATCTGCGGACCTTCGCCGAGCTGCGGGGCGGACGCGTCTACCACTACCGCGACAAGTCCGGCAAAGAGGTCGACGCCGTCGTCGAGCTCGATGACGGACGCTGGGCCGCCTTCGAGGTCAAGCTCGGCCAGCGGCAGATCCCGGCGGCTCAGGCGTCGCTGGCGGCCTTCGTTGCGGACATCGACGTCGAGCGCACCCCGGCGCCGGTCTTCACCGCCGTCGTCACCGCGGACGGGCCGACCATGCGGCTGCCCGACGGCGCCCTCACCTTCCCCCTGAGCGCGCTGCGCCCCTAGCGGCACCGTCCTCCGGTCCAACTGACGCAACGAAACCCGGCCAACTGACGCAACAGATTCGGTCCAACTGACGCAGTGATAACCGGCCGACTCGCGCCATTGGCTGAACCGCCGCCTCCCCGCAGCCGGCCGACAGCGTCGTCTACATGCCGGTCCCCAGCCGTAGCCATTCCTGCCTCGCGCTCGTCACCGCCGGGGCCACGGTCTACCGCCGTGACGACGGCGTCCTGGTCATCCCACTGGCCTGTCTGCGGCACTGAGGGCGTGGGGCCAGTTGGATCACCTGCTTCCAGTTGGATCACCTGAGGGACGTATGGAGGTGATCCATCGGGAGACAGGTGGTCCATGTGGCGGCGCCTGCGGGCCCCGACGAGGCCGGCCCGTGCAGGGCCCCGTGCGCAGGACGCCGACCGGCGCATGCCCACCCCCAGTGCCCGCGCCACGGCTTTCTGTCGCTGGGCCGAGGCGGCACACTTGCCCCTGGGCAGCGCGGCAGCACCCGCCCGCACCCCACCGACCAAGGAGACCCCGTGGACCTCACCTCCAGCACCCGCCCGGCCGACATGGAGCGCATCACCACCCCCGAACTCGCCGACGCCTTCATCGCCGAGGCCGTTAAGGCCGTGCGCGCGCAGGTCGGCGACGGCAAGGTCCTGCTGGCCCTGTCCGGCGGCGTCGACTCCTCGGTCGTCGCCGCCCTGCTCATCAAGGCCATCGGCAAGCAGCTCGTGAGCGTGCACGTCAACCACGGCCTCATGCGCAAGGGAGAGTCCGAGGAGGTCGTCGAGGTCTTCGCCGAGGGCATGGACGCCAACCTCGTCTACGTCGACGCCTCGGACCGCTTCCTCAGCCTGCTGGAGGGCGTCGAGGAGCCCGAGACCAAGCGCAAGATCATCGGCAACGAGTTCGTCGCCGTCTTCGCCGAGGAGGCCGCCACTCTCGACGGTGTCGGCTTCCTGGCCCAGGGCACCATCTACCCCGACATCCTGGAGTCCGAGGAGGGCGTCAAGGCCCACCACAACGTCGGCGGCCTGCCCGAGGACATGGACTTCGAGCTCGTCGAGCCCGTCAAGCTGCTCTACAAGGACGAGGTGCGCGTCGTCGGCCGCAGGCTCGGCCTGCCCGCGTCCATGGTGGACCGCCAGCCCTTCCCCGGCCCGGGCCTGGGTGTGCGCTGCCTGGGCGCCGTCACGCGTGAGCGCCTGGAGGCGCTGCGGGAGGCCGACGCCGTCGTCCGCGAGGAGATCGAGGCGGCCGGCCTGGACATCTGGCAGTACTTCTGCGTCGTTCCCGACGTGCGCGCCACCGGTGTGCGCGACGGTAGGCGCGCCTTCGACTGGCCGGTCATCATCCGCTGCGTCAACACGGTCGACGCCATGACGGCGGAGGTCCCCGAGCTCGACTGGCCGCTCCTCAAGCGCATCACCGCGCGGGTCCTGGCCGAGGTCCCCGGCGTGTGCCGCGTGGCCTACGACCTCACCCCCAAGCCCGTGGGCACCATCGAGTGGGAGTGATCCCGACGCCGACGCGCTGAACCAGCACCGACGCACGGGACCGACGCCAACGAGTTCGGGGGTGAGGTGCCGAGTTCGAGGGATTAACCCCCGAACTCGCGTCCTCACCCCCGAACTCGATGAGCAGGGTGGATGCGCGCCGGGCGGGATGCGGGCCCTGACCCGCCGCCCCTGCCTCAGAGCGCGGCGCGCGCCTTCGTGCGGCCCACCACCATGGCGACGACGGCGATCGCCACCGCGAACAGCAGGCACAGGCCGCAGTCCGCCAGCAGGGGCGCCAGGCTCTGCCACGACGTCGTCTCAACGTTGGCGGCTCCCGCGATCGCCTCCTGCGCCCAGTAGCCGGGCGTGAGCCGGGCCACCGCCACCAGGGCGTCGGGCAGGAGCGACAGCGGCACCCAGGCGCCGGCGAGGAAGGACATCGCCATCCCGCCGATGTTGCCGATCGCGTCGGCCCACTGCGTGCCCAGACCGAGCTGGCCGATGAGGAAGCCCAGTGCCACCGCCACCGCGGTGTAGGCCAGCATCGCCACCGCCACGATCGCCACCCGCGGGGCCGAGCCCGACAGGTCCTCCGGTGTGAACACCGCTAGCCCCAGGCCCATGATCCACACCCAGTCGATCAGCCCCAGCAGACCGCAGGCGGCCAACAGCCCGAGGCTGCGCGAGCGCGAGGAGGTCGGCGACGCCGTCGTGCGGGCGAGCACCGGACGGGCCCGCAGGGAGCTCATGAGCACGGAGATCGTGACGACCGCGTACACCAGCACCGGGTAGGTCGAGAACCGGATGAAGACCGACAGGCTCGAGGGAAGCGGCGCCGCGGTGGGAGCGATGATCTCCGCCGAGCCCTGGGCCTGCATCGACTTCTGGGCCAGGGCGACGGCCTCGGCCGGGGCGTCGGTCAGGGAGCGCAGGTAGTCCGCCACCTGCCCCAGGTACGAGCCGGTGCGCACGTCCATGAGGGAGCCGGCCGTCGAGGAGTAGGAGATGACGGTCTCCAGCGTGGGCGGCTCCTCACCGGCAGCGACGCTCCGGACGAGCTCGTCCTGGTAGCCCCTGGGGATGATGACGATGTACTCCACCCGCCCGTCGGCGGTCGCGTCCTGGATCGCCCGGCGCGAGTCCTCCAGCTCTGTGGGCTCGCCGATCCCCTCCAGGTAGTCGGCCAGCCCCTGGGAGACGGCCGAGTCGTCCCGGTCGATGACGGCGACCCTCGCGGTAGCCGTGCTCGGCTCGGCCACGCTCGAGTCGTGGATGGACATCCCGGTCATGAGGCCGATCAACGACAGCATGACGAGGTAGACGAGGATGTGGACCCGGTGGCCCCACACGATCCTCAGCGCGGTGCGTAGCGTGCTCATGCGCTCATCCTCCTGAGACGGACCAGGGCCACCGCGCCGAAGACGGTCGCCATGGCGAGCATGGTGAGGCAACCCTGGATGAAGGGGCCGAGAGTGTCGTAGTAGATGAGGGAGTGGAAGGTGTGGGTGCACTGCCACAGCGGGTTGAGCTGGGCCAGCCAGGGGAGGTTGGTCTCCACGGCCCGGCTCAGCTCCTGCGTGGCGCTGCCGAACAGCCCCGTGAACAGGGACAGGATCCCGGTCAGAGCCGCGACGATGCCGGGCTCCACCTTGGTGGTGCCCAGGGCGGCACCGGCCATGCAGGCCATGAGGGCGCCGACACCGATCGCCACCACCCCGAGCGCGAAGCGGGGACCGAACTCCACCCCGGCGACCCAGCGCATGAAGGCGTAGGCGACTACGAGGCACGTGAGGATGCCGACCCAGGCAGCACCGAGCGTGCCTGCCAGCACCCGCCAGCGCGGCAGCGCTGCGAGCGTGCGGCGCGCCCCCAGCGGCCCAGAGGACACGGACACGGCGCGCACCGCCAGCAGCGCCGGGTTCATGCCCATGCCGCAGGCGAAGGCCAGCAGCGACAGGTAGTAGGGCGTGTCCATGGCGCCCGGCACCTGGGTCACGGTGAGCTCGGTGGTCCAGGTGTGCGACTGGCCCAGCGCGTCCTTGTGCGCCAACAGGTTCTCCAGGAAGGCGAGGTCCTCGGGGGCGGGCTGCTCCCCGGCCCGGGCCGCGGCCGCGACCCGCTCGCCGACGGCGGTGGCTTCGTCCTCGATGGCCTTGCCCTCGGCACGTCCCTGGGCGAAGGAATCGAGGACCGCGCGCAGGACTATCGACGTCGTGTCGTCGTCTCCCTTGGCGGTCAGCCGCAGGACCGGCTCGCCGTCGCGGACGGCGAGGTAGCCCAGGGTGTCGCCGTCGCGGGCGGCGGCCTCGGCCTCGGCCTCGGAGGAGACGCTGACCGGGTCGATGAGGTGCAGCGCGTCGCCGTCGGCCTGCTGCGCGGAGGAGGAGACCGAGCTGATGAGTGAGTCGAGGCCGGTGACCTGCTCGTAGGCGGTGTCCTTGACGACCCCCAGGCGCATCGGGCTGATCGCATCCGAGTCCTGGATGCTGGAGAACATCGCCATGAAGACGAGCGACATGAGAATGGGGAAGGCCAGGGTCCACAGCAGGAGCACGGGATCGCGCAGGTAGACCAGGACCTGGTAGCGGAAGACGGTGCGCATCTCAGGCCTCGTCCCCGCCCAGGTCACGCAGCTCGCGGCCGGTGATCTCAAGGAACACGTCGTTGAGGGTGGGCGGCTGGCTCGTCACGTGCCCGATGGTGACGCCGGCCTCGGCCAGGACGGTAAGGACGTCGGAGAGGTTGTGGGCGCCGCTGGTGCACTCGACGGTGAGCTCACCGTCCTCGTAGGTCACGGTGCGGGCGTGCTCCAGGCGGCGCAGGCGCTCCAGGAGGTCCTCGCCCAGTGCCGGGGCGCCGACGGAGCTCGCGGCCGCCACCGGTGTGCCGGCCCCGTGGTCCCCGGCGGCGACGACCTGGATGCGGATGCGCTCACCGGTGCCGATCATCGCCTTGAGCTCGTCGGCGGTGCCTGCGGCGACCTGCCGCCCGCGGTCGACGATGACGATGCGGTGGCACAGCTGCTCGACCTCCTCCATGTAGTGGCTCGTGTAGATGACGGTCGTGCCGGCCTCGTTGAGGCGGCGGATCCCGTCGAGGATCGAGTCACGGCTCTGCGGGTCGACGGCGACGGTCGGCTCGTCAAGGATGAGCAGGTCCGGCTGGTGCGCGATGCCGCAGGCGATGTTGAGGCGCCGCAGCAGGCCCCCGGAGAGCTTCTTGGGGAGGAAGCGGCGGAACTTCTCCAGGCCGACGAAGGCGATGGCCTCGTCGACGAGGCGGCGCCGCTCGGCGCGGTCGGAGACGTACAGGGCGCAGAAGGCGTCGACGTTCTCTGCGACGGTGAGCTCGTCGAGGACGGCGACCTCCTGGGGGACGATGCCGATGCGGCGCTTGAGGCCGTAGGCGGTGGCGGACATCGGCTCGCCCAGGACCTCGATCTCACCCTTGTCGTAGGTGAGCAGCTGCAACAGGCAGTTGATCGTCGTCGTCTTCCCGGAGCCGTTGGGGCCCAGGAGACCGAGGATCTCGCCGCGGGGGATGGTCAGGCTCAGCCCGTCGACGGCGACGAGCTCGCCGTAGCGCTTGACGAGCCCGCTGATGCGGACGGCCGGCGCCGGGGCCGCGGGGCGGTGTGCGGGGGACTCAGGCGAGGAGGCTGCCGCCTCGCCCGTGGGTGTGTCGTTCATGGTCTCCATGCTCCTCGGCGGGCTGGCGGGCCCGGAAGTGCCTGCTGTCACGAGGCGGGGGAGGGGCCCATGACGGTTGTCATGGGTGGGGCAGCGCGCGGGCTCGGTCGTTGCGCAGGTGCCCTCGGATCGCCGATCATCGGTGGGTGAGAGTGCTCGGGGACCAGATCGTCGTGCTGTCCGCCTGCACCCTGCTTGTGCTCCTGGGGGGCTCGAGCGAGGTGGTTCTCGCCTGGATGCTCGCCGCCACCGTCGCCGCAGGCGGCTACATCCTTGCGGAGCACGCGGCTCACCCGGCCGTGGGTGGGGCGGGGGTGGGGCGGCGCACGGGTCCTCGGATCTGGGCGCGCCTGGCCCTCCTGACCTGCTCGGTGCTCCTGCTCATCGGCTGCGTGAGCCCGACGGCGCTCAGCGGCGCCCCCGCTGCCGCGTACGTGCTGTCGCGGGCACAGGTCGGGCCCCTGGCCCGCGCCGTTGAGCGGCTTCTCGCACTGCCCGCCGTGGCCTGGCTCGTCCTCGTGCTCACGCGTGCCTACAGGTTCGCCGACGAGGGGGCCTCGGTCCCGGCCGCCTACGTCCTGGCCTCCGCGGTGGCCGTCGCGCTCGCCGCGCTGCTGGGCGCGCGCACCGCCCAGGCGGAGGCGAGCCTCGCCGACCTGCACCGGGTGCGCGACGACCTTCAGGAGAAGGTCAGGGCCCTGTCGGTCTCGCGCGCCCGCCTGCTGTCCGCCCAGGACTCGGCGAGCCGTGCCGCCGTCCTGGACGAGCGCACCCGGATCGCCCGCGAGATCCACGACGGCGTCGGCCACCAGCTCACCCGGCTGCTGTTCCAGGTCCGCGCCCTGGAGGTTGTCCACCGTGACGACCCGGGCCTCGTGGGTGAGCTGGGCGCTGTCGGGGCGGGTGTGGGGCAGGCCCTGGACGCCATGCGCTCCTCCGTCCACGCCCTGTCCGACGACGCCGAGGACCTCGCCACCGGGCTGCACGTGCTCGCCGTGCGCGGCCCGGTCGAGGACGTGAGCGTGAGCTGTGAGGTGGGCCAGGACCTGCCAGCGGAGGTCTCGCGCTGCCTTGTCGCCGTCGTGCGCGAGGCCCTGACGAACGCGGCCCGGCACGGGCGGGCGCGCCAGGCGCGGGTGAGCGTCGCCGAGTACCCCGGGTTCTGGCGGGCGGTGGTCACCAACGACGGCCTGCCGGCCGAGAGTGCCGCCGCGGACGACGGGGGCGTCGTCGAGGGGATGGGCCTGCGCTCGATGCGCGAGCGGGTCGAGGCGCTCGGCGGCACCCTGTGGGTGAGCGGGGCGCCCCGCTTCAGGGTCCAGGCGACCGTCCCCAGGCCGAACGCCCCCACCGGTCCTCACGTTCCCACCACCGCCCCGAAGGAGCCCAGGTGAAGGTCCTCATCGTCGACGACGACGCCCTCGTCGCCCAGTCCCTCGCCACGATCCTGTCCGTCGAGGAGGACATCGACGTCCTCGCCACCGGCTCCAGCGGGCCGGAGGCCGTGGCGCGCTACCGCGAGCTCGGTCCGGACGTGCTCCTCATGGACATCCAGATGCCCGGGGGCGACGGCCTGAGCGCTGCCGAGGAGCTGCTCGGTGAGGACCCGACGGCCCGGATCGTCTTCCTCACGACCTTCGCCGACGACGAGTACATCGCCCGGGCGCTGGCGATGGGGGCGCGCGGCTACCTCATCAAGCAGGACATCGCCCAGATCGCCCCGGCGCTGCGCGGCGTCATGGCCGGCATGAGCGTCCTTGAGGGGGAGGTGCTGGCCCGCGGCGTCGCGGCCCGGGGGGCACGGGCGGCGGGCGTCCCCGGCGGGCCTGCGGACGCAGGCGCGAGGGGCGCGGACACCGCGGAGGCCGCGCGCGAGGTGCGGCGCACGGGTGCCTTCGCGGCCCTGACGGAGCGCGAGTTCGAGGTCGTCGAGGCCGTTGCCGAAGGGCTGGGCAACACCGAGGTCGCTGACCGCCTCGCCATGAGCGAGGGGACCGTGCGCAACCACATCTCCGCCTGCCTGGCCAAGCTGGGGCTGCGCAACCGCACCCAGCTGGCCGTCGCCTGGTACCGCGCGGAACGGGGCTGAACGCCCCGGACCGCGCCGCCCCGGTCGGCCCCTGCTCCCGGTCCTCGAACTCCTCGGTTTGCGCGCGAACTCCCTGGCTAGTTGCCGTACTTTCGAGCGCAAACCGAGGAGTTGGGCGGGTGTTGAGGGGGCGGGAGGGAGAGGGCGAACGGGGCTGGCGCCGTTTTGTACCGGGCGGTAAGATTTTCGGTGTGGTCGGGTCCCAGCGTTCGTGAGCCGCCACCAGCACCCCGACGACGGCAAAGGAGCCACCCGTGGAACAGTTCGAGATCGACCACCTCGCGACGGTCAGGGCCGCCGCCCCCGAGTCCATGGTCCTGCTGCGCAGCGACGGCAGCTTCCCGCTCGCCGCACCCTGCCGCGTCGACGCCTACGGCGCGGGCGTGCGCCGCACCGTCAAGGGCGGCACCGGCTCCGGCGACGTCAACTCCCGTCACGTCGTCGGCGTGGAGGAGGGCCTGACCCGGGCCGGCTTCGAGATCACCACCGGTGCCTGGCTCGACGCCTACGACGCCCTCGCCGACGCCCAGTACCAGGCCTTCGTCGCCGACCTCAAGGCCCAGGCCAAGGCCGCAGGCCAGCCCGCCGTCTTCTTCGGCATGGGCGCCGTCGTGCCCGCCCCCGCCGTCGACCTGCCCCTCGATGGCGACGGCGACGTCGCGATCTACGTCCTCACCCGCGACTCCGGGGAGGGAGCCGACCGCCGCCCCGTCGCCGGTGACGTCCTGCTCACCGACTCCGAGGTCCGCGACATCCTCGCCCTGGAGGCGGGAGACAAGCCCTTCCTCCTCGTGCTCAACGTCGGCGGCCCGGTCGACCTCAGCCCCGTCAAGGACGTCGCCAACATCCTCGTCCTGTCCCAGCTCGGTGCCGCCACCGGCGACGCCTTCGCCGACGTCCTGCTCGGCAGGGCCTACCCGTCCGGGCACCTGGCCACCACCTGGGCCGCCTGGGAGGACTACCCCGCCGTCGGCTCCTTCGGCGAGCAGGACGACACCGACTACCGCGAGGGCGTCTACGTCGGCTACCGCTACCTCGACTCCGTGGGCGCCGAGCCGCTCTTCGCCTTCGGCCACGGCCTGGGCTGGACGAGCTTCGCGCTCGGCGACACTGCGACCGTCGTCAACGGTTCCGACGTGACCGTCACCGTCCCCGTGACGAACACCGGCACCCGCCCCGGCAAGGAGGTCGTCCAGGTCTACGTCTCGGCTCCCGATGGCGAGCTCGACCAGCCCTACCAGGCCCTCGCCGGCTTCACGAAGACCGCCGAGCTGGCCCCCGGCGCCACTGTCGAGGTCACCGTCTGCTTCGACCTGGCCGACCTCGCCTCCTACGACGCCGCGAAGGTCGCCACCGTCCTCGAGGCGGGTGACTACGTGCTGCGCGTGGGCACCTCCAGCCGTGCCACCCGCTCCGCCGCTGTCATCGAGCTCGCCGAGACCGCCGTCGTGCGCCGCCTCCACGACGTCCTGGGCGAGCCCGGCTTCACTGACTGGCGCCCTGAGGCTCCCGTCGCCGTCGAGGTGCCGGAGGGCGTCGTGCGCCTGAGCGTGTCCGCCGCCGACTTGCGCCGCGAGGACACCCAGGAGCCCGTCGACCTCACCGAGGAGCTCGCCTTCGTGCGGACCCTGAGCGACGACGACCTGAGCTACCTCGTTCTGGGCGACTACACCGAGGCCGCCGACAAGCAGTCCATCATCGGCCAGGCCGCCTCCACCCTCATCGGTGCCGCCGGCCAGTCCACCAGCCGGGTCGACGGCGTCCCGCCCCTCGTCCTGCCCGACGGCCCCGCCGGACTGCGCCTGACCCCCCAGGTCGGTGTCGACGAGCGCGGCGCCTTCCCGCTGAGCAACGCCTTCGGCGGCCTCATGGACGACCTCATGGACGAGGAGTCCCTCGCGGCCCTGGGCGTCGTCGAGGAGAAGCGCACCCCGCAGTCCACCTACGAGCAGTACACGACGGCGATCCCGATCGGCACCGCCGTCGCCCAGACCTGGGACCCCGGCCTCGCCGCCGCCTACGGCGACCTGGTCGGCGTGGAGATGGAGCACTTCGGCGCCCACCTGTGGCTCGCCCCCGCTTTCAACCTGCACCGCTCCATCCTGTGCGGGCGCAACTTCGAGTACTTCTCCGAGGACCCGCTGCTGAGCGGCCGCATCGCCGCCGGCATCACCCGCGGCGTCCAGCAGCACCCGGGCCGCGGCGTCACGGTCAAGCACTTCGCCTTCAACAACCAGGAGACCAACCGCCTCAACTCCAACAGCAGGGTCTCCAAGCGCGCGGCACGCGACCTGTACCTGCGCTCCTTCGAGATCTGCGTGCGCGAGGCCCAGCCGCACGGACTCATGACCTCCTACAACCTCGTCAACGGCGTGCACACCTCCGAGTCCGCCGAGCTGCTCGAGACCGTCCTGCGCCAGGAGTGGGGCTATGAGGGCCTGGTCATGACCGACTGGGTGGTGCGCTCCATGACCCGCACCGACGCCGCCCACCCGCGCGCCGCGGCGGGTGCCACCGTCGGAGCCGGCAACGAGCTCTACATGCCCGGCTGCGAGGAGGACCGCCAGGACGTCCTCGCAGCCCTGTCCACAGGCTCCGAGTCCGGCGCCACCCTCACCCGCGAGCGCCTGGAGCTCCAGGCCGCCCGCGTCGTGCACATGGCCTGGCGCCTGGCACGCTGAGAGCGGCCCACCCGCTGGCCCGGTGCCCTCGGGGGCCGGGCCAGCACGGTGCCCTCGGGGGCCGGGCCAGCACGGGGCCCGCTCCACCCGCACCCCACCCACCGCCGAGCTGGAGACGACATGCCCCTGACCCCCGCCGCCCGCGAGACCTTTACCCGGCTCTTCGGGGCGCAGCCTAAGCCCAGCCCCACTGACCCCGAGCTCATGGAGACCCTGCAGAACCACATCTTCGGCGAGGTCTTCTCCACCGGGGTCCTCACCGACGTCGAGCGCGAGCTCCTCACGGTCACCTGCCTGGCCTCGATGCAGACCCTGCTCCAGCTGCGCGCCCACCTGAGCGCGGCCCTGGGCGTGGGCGCCACGCCCGAGCAGCTGCGCGAGACCATCTACCAGTGCCAGCCCTACATCGGCTACCCCAAGACGCTCAACGCAGTCGCGGTGCTCAACGAGGTGCTCAGCGGACGCGGTGTCGCCCTGCCCCTGGCCCCGGCCGCCACGGTGGCCTACGAGGAGCGCGACGAGGCCGGCGCCGCGATCCAGCAGCCCCTGTACGGCGACGAGGTCGCGCAGGTCCTCGCCGGGCTTCCCGAGCCCTTCGACACCCAGGTCCCGCACCTGCTCACCGCCGTCGCCTTCGGCGAGGTCGAGTCGCGCGGGGTGCTCGACCTCGCCTTCCGCGAGCTTGTCAGCCTCGTGGCCACCGCCGCCATCGGGGCGGCTGTCCAGCTGCGGCCCCACGTGGCCGGGGCGGTGCGTGCCGGCAACACCCTCCAGAAGGTCGCCGCCGCCCTGGTCCAGGCGATGCCCTACATCGGCGGGCCCTATGCCCTCAGCGGCCTCGTCCTCGTCGCCGGCTACGAGGACGAGGCCTCCTCGGAGGCCTACCGCTGAGCGACCGGGCCCGGCCCGGCAGGCCTGGGCATACCCTGGAGCTCAGTGCCGGTACTGCCCTCAGGAGGCCCCGTGCTCGCCAAGCTCGCCTCACTCGTCGTCGACCACCGCCGCGTCGTTGTCGCCCTCCTCGCGCTCCTCACGGTGGCGACCGCCCTGCTCATCCCACGCGTCGACGTCATCACCGACCATCGCGAGTTCCTGCCCGACGACTCCCAGATGCGCGTGGGCATGCGGGTGATGGAGTCCGAGTGGGGTGCGCAGCAGGAGACGGCGAGCGTGCGCGTCATGGTCACCGGCCCCGCCACCGAGGCGCAGCGGGCGGCCGTCGCCGGGCGGTTGGCCGCCATCGACGGTGTGAGCGCTGTTGACACCGCCGAGGACGGGTACCACGTGGCCCAGGTGGGCGGGGACACCGCCTGCCTCTACGTCCTGAGCATTGACGGCGGTTACGACTCCGAGGCCTACACCCGGGTCACCGACGCCCTCGACGCCCAGGCGTCCTCCGGCCTCGTGTGGAGCACGGACAACCCCTCCAACGCCTCCGAGGTTCCCTTGTGGGTCCTCGTGGCGGCCGTCGCCATGGCTGTCGTCATCCTCATGCTCATGTGCGCCTCCTGGATCGAGCCGCTGCTCTTCCTCCTGACCGTCGGGGTCGCCGTCGTCATCAACATGGGCACCAACGTCATCCAGGGCCAGGTCTCGGACGTCTCCCACTCCATCGCCGGCATACTGCAGATGGTGCTGTCGATGGACTACTCGATCATCCTGGCCAACCGCTACCGCCAGGAGCGCCAGGCACAGCGGCAGGCGGGAACCGACGCCGAGGCGGGCGCCACCGCCGCCGCGATGAGGACGGCCCTGGCCAAGGCCTTCGCCGTCGTCTCCTCCGCCTCGCTGACGACCTTCGCCGGCCTGCTCATGCTCACCCTCATGAGCTTCCGAGTCGGCGCGGACCTCGGGATCGTGCTCGCCAAGGGCGTGCTCATCTCCCTGCTGTGCGTCCTGACCCTCCTGCCGGCGCTGCTCATCTGGTGCGACGGCCTCATCACCCGCACCGCCAAGCCCTTCCTCGAGCCCCACCTGGGCGGCCTGGCCCGCGCCGAGCACCGGGGCCGCTGGGGGGTCGTCGCCGTCTTCGTCGTCCTGCTCGCCGGCGCCGGCCTCGCCCAGGGGCAGGTCACCACCTCCTACACGCTCGGGCGCGACGACGCCGTCGCCGAGGTCTTCGCCAAGGACAACCAGGTGGTCCTCGTCTACTCCAACGAGGACGAGGACGCCGCCACGGCCCTCGGCCAGCAGCTCGCCGCCGAGGCCCGGGTCCGCTCCGTCCAGGGCTACGGCACCACCCTCGGTGCCCCGCTCACCGTCGAGCAGATGCATGCCTCCCTCGCCTCCCGGGCGCGTCCCGACGGCGTCCCCTCCCTGGACCAGCAGTCCCTCGCCCTCATCTACTACCGCTACCACGGCGGTGAGGCCGGCACGATGAGCGTGACGCAGCTCGCCGCCTACGCCGACCAGCTGCAGGCCGCTCAGGCCGGGGGACAGGGGACGTCCCCTACGCTCGACGAGGACCAGGCCGCCGCCCTGGCCGGGCTCTCCCAGCTCGACGACGCCGCGGCCGCCGGGCTCATCGACCCCGACCTGCTCACGGCCGGGCTCACCCCCGAGGAGATGGCCGCCGCCCTCACCCGGATCCAGGTCGCCCAGGCGCAGGCGGCCGCCGCCGGACAGGGAGTGGTCCTGGACGAGGCGGCCGCTGCGGCCGTGGCCGGGCCGGGCGTGGACGCCGCCACCCTGGAGGCGCTCTACCTCCACCGGGCGGCTGCCACCGCCGTGGAGGAGGGGTGGACGATGAGCACGGACGCGCTGCTCACCTACGTCACCTCCACCGTGCTCACGGACCCCGTCTACGCCGGGCACGTGAGCCAGGAGCAGGTCACCGCGCTCGCCCAGGCCAGCGCCGAGGCGGACCGCGCCCGTGCCGCGCTCGTCGGGCGGTCCCACTCCCGCATGGTCATCACCACCGGCCTGCCGGAGGAGAGCCCTGAGACGACGGCCTTTATCGAGGAGCTCAGCTCGCGTGCCGACCAGGCCCTGGACGGCGGTCACTGGAGCGTCGGCCCCTCCGTCATGGTGTGGCAGATGCAGTCTGGCTTCGCCTCGGAGAACCTGCGCATCAGCCTGCTGACGGCGCTGGCGGTCTTCGTCATCGTCGCCCTGACCTTCCGCTCACTCGTGGTGCCGGCGGTCCTCGTCCTGCTCGTCGAGTGCGGTGTGCTCGTGACCGTGGCCGCCTCGGGCCTCGTGGCTGGCTCCATGTACTACCTGGCGATGCTCGTCGTGCAGTGCATCCTCATGGGGGCCACCATCGACTACGCCATCGTCCTGACCACCTACTACCGTCAGCACCGGCGCACCGAGGGCGTCGTCGCCTCCCTCGCGGGCGCCTACGACGGTGCCATCCACACGGTGCTCACCAGCGGTCTCATCATGGTCCTCGTGACCGGCGCGCTCGGGTGGCTCTTCGAGAACCCGGCCGTCGGCCAGATCTGCCAGACGATCTCCGTCGGCGCGCTCAGCGCCGTCCTGCTCATCCTCCTCGTCCTGCCGGCCCTGCTGGCCGTGGGCGACCGGTGGGTCGCGCCGGCCCGCCAGGGCTGAGGCGGGCGGCGCGAGGGCAACGGCCGGCTCAGACCTCGAGGACGGCCTGCTCAGCAGCGACGTCGATCTGGAAGTCCGGGTAGAGGTCGTAGAGGTAGCGCACCTGGGCACCGGCGGCCTCGGCGCTGGCAGCCAGGGCGGCGTTGACGCGCGAGGCCTGACGGTGCGGGTGGAAGACGAGGACGGTGGGGGACATGGTTCTCCAGGGCGCGGGGACGGCGGTGACGGCCGGGCCCATTATCCGCCGACGGCCCCGGCCTGCGTCCCGAGGCCCCGCCACCGGTCGTGGCACGTGGGGACCGTCCAGTAGCATCGGCCAGGGACCGCCCCGCACCGCCAGGAGGGAGCACCTGTGCCGCGCACCGTCACCGTCTCCTACGACTCGCCCCTGGGTCCCATGACGCTGGCCGCCGTGGCGGGACCGCAGCGTGCCGAGGGGGTCCTGACCGGCTGCTGGTTCGATGGCCAGCGCCATGACCGGGCCGGTCTGGGCACCGACGCCCGAGCCCTCGGCGGGCCCGACGCCGCCCAGGGGCCTCAGGCGGCCCGATCCGGAGGCGGTGCTCATGGTGCGCCCGGCACAGGCGGTGCTGCCGACGGCGGTGCCTGGGCGGTCCTGGCCCAGGCACTCGCCTGGCTTGACGCCTACTTCGCCGGACGCGACCCCGGCCCCCGCCCGGCGCTCGCCGCCCCCGGCACGCGCTTCCAGCACCTCGTGTGGGACGAGCTGCTCACCCTCCCCCGGGGCAGCACCCGCACCTACGGCGGGCTGGCGCGGGACCTCGAGGCCCGCACCGGCCGGCGGTGCGCCGCCCGGGCCGTGGGCGGCGCCGTCGCCCGCAACCCGGTGAGCGTCATCGTCCCCTGCCACCGCGTCCTCGGGGCCGACGGCTCCCTCACCGGCTACGCCGGCGGCAGTGAGCGCAAGGCCTGGCTGCTGCGCCTGGAGGGCGTCGCTCTCCCCGTGGACGGGCGCCTGGCCGGCCCGGTCGCGGTGGGCGGGGAGCACCACGGGTGAGCGCGAGCAGCAGCACCGGTGAGCGGGGCGGTGCCATGGGCGAGGTCGTGAGCACGACGGTGCGCGTGAGCGTGAGCGCCGGCGCCCGGGACGGGGCCGGCACCGGGCTCGAGGCCTACGTCCACCGCCCCGCCGGGGCCAGCGGGGTGGGCCGGCCCCTGGCCATCTGCCTGCACGGCATGAACGAGTCGGGCCTGCGCACCGCGCCGCTCGCGCGTCGGCTCGCGCAGGCGGGCTTCGTCGCCGTCGCCCCCACCCTGCGCTGTGGCGGGGGAGCGGCAGCCGGGCCGACGACCTCGCTCAGCCCCCTCACCCAGCTCGCCGACGTCGCCGCGCTGCGCGCCGCCGCGGTCGGCTGGCCCGGTGTGGACGCCTCGCGCACCGTCCTCATGGGCCGCAGCCAGGGAGGACTCATCGCCGTGCTCGCCGCCGCCCAGGCCCCCGCGGGCGTCGCCGCCCTGGCCCTGTGGTACCCGGCGCTGCGCGCCCCTGAGCACGTGCGCACACGCTTCGGCAGCCGGGCGGCGGTCCCCGAGCGCTTCACCACCCGCGTGGAGGGCGTGGACGTGGTGCTCGCAGGCCGCTACGCCCTCGACTCCTGGGACCTCGACCCTCAGGCGGCGCTGCGTCGGCTCAGGGCTCCCGTCCTGCTCGTCCACGGTGAGCAGGACCGCACCGTGCCCCTTGCCGTCTCCGAGGAGGCCGCCGCCCTGCTGCCCGACGCGCGGCTGGAGCGCGTGAGCGGCGCCGCGCACGGCTTCGAGGGGGCGCGGCTGGAGTCCGCGCTCACGGCCACCACGGACTTCCTGTCCTGGGCAGCCCTGGGGGACTGACCCCGCCGCGTCCGCTGTGGGCGGAGCGCGGGGGTCACCTGGCCTCCCGCACCCGTAGGCTGGGGACCAGCTTTATTGACCACTGCGGAAGAAGCACCGTGCTCGAGCTGCGCTCCGTCACCAAGGCCTACCGCACGGCCTCCCTCACGCAGACGGCCCTTGACGGCGTCACCCTCGCCTTCCGGGACAACGAGTTCGTGGCGGTCCTGGGACAGTCTGGCTCCGGCAAGACGACGATGCTCAACGTCATCGGCGGGCTCGACCACTTCGACTCGGGCGACCTCGTCATTGACGGCGTGTCCACCCACGACTACAAGGACCGTGACTGGGACACCTACCGCAACAACCGCATCGGCTTGGTCTTCCAGTCCTACAACCTCATCCCCCACCAGAGCGTCCTGGCCAACGTCGAGCTGGCCCTGACCCTCTCCGGTGTCCGGCGCGGCGAGCGCCGCCGTCGGGCCCTCGAGGCTCTCGAGCGGGTGGGGCTGGCCGAGCACGTCCACAAGCGGCCCAACCAGCTCTCCGGCGGGCAGATGCAACGCGTCGCCATCGCCCGGGCCCTCATCAACGACCCCGAGATCCTGCTGGCCGACGAGCCCACCGGGGCCCTCGACTCCGCCACCAGCGTCCAGGTCATGGACCTGCTGCGCGAGGTCGCCTCGGACCGCCTGGTCATCATGGTCACCCACAACCCTGAGCTCGCCCACGAGTACGCCACCCGCATCGTCGAGCTCGCGGACGGGCGGGTGCGCTCCGACTCGCGCCCCCTGGACCCCGCCACCGAGCCGCTGCGTGCCGCCAAGGAACCGCGCCGCACCCGCATGGGTCCCCTCACCGCCCTCGCCCTGTCCTTCGACAACCTCATGACGAAGAAGGGCCGCACCCTCATGACCTCCTTCGCGGGGTCCATCGGCATCATCGGCATCGCGATGATCCTCGCGCTGGCCAACGGCGTCAACGCCTACATCGCCCGCACCGAGGAGGAGACCCTGTCCTCCTACCCCCTGAGCATCCAGGTCACCGGCTTCGACATGACCTCCGTGCTCACCACGGGCGCTGACGATGACGCCGCCGCACAGGGCACCATCCTCACGCGGCCCGGCTTCACCGCCACCATGGACTCCCAGAGCTCCAACGACCTCACCTCCCTCAAGGCCTTCCTCGAGCGCGACGGCGGGAGGATCAGCGCCCACACGAGGGCCATCGAGTACGCCTACAACACGACCCCTCAGATCTACCGGACGGACACCTCGGACGACGTCGTCCAGCTCCACCCCGAGCAGGCCTTCGCCCGCATGAGCCAGGCCATGGGAAGCGGCAGCATGTTCTCCTCCCTGGTGAACGTGGACGCCTTCCACCAGCTGCCTGTCGTCTCCGGCCTGTACGAGAGCAGCTACGACGTCGTCTCCGGCCACTGGCCCCAGGCGGCCGATGAGCTCGTCCTTGTGCTGCCCGGGTCCGGGCGGATGGATGACCTGCTCGAGTACACCCTGGGCCTGAGGGACCACGCCGAGCTCGACGCGCTCATGGAGCGCTACGCCGCCGGCGAGGCCCCCGAGGACGTTGAGGGCCTGGCTGAGGTGCGCAGCTACACCTACGCGGACGTCATCGGCCGCAGCTTCTCCCGTGTGGCCGCCAGCGACCGCTACACCTACGACGAGACCTACCGGGTGTGGACCGACCACTCCGAGGACACCGGTGTCATGCGCGGGCTCGTCGCCGAGGGCCAGCGCCTGACGGTCGTCGGCGTCGTGCGCGCCAATGACGACTCGGCGCTGCTGGGTCAGGGCCTGTACTACACCCCCGCCCTCACCCAGCAGGTCATCCAGGAGGCGGCCGCCTCCCGGATCGTGCAGGACCAGGTCGCGCGTCCGGGCACCGACGTCTTCACCGGCCGCACCTTCGAGGACCTCGCCTCCGGTGAGGGCGCCACCTCCTTCGACATGTCCTCCCTGTTCACCATCGACGGCTCCGCCCTCCAGGCCGCCTTCACGATCGACCCCAACGCCTTCCAGCTCGAGCTCTCCGGGCTCGACATGTCGGGTGTGGGGCCCGCCTCGCTCGACCTGCCCTCCTTGGACATGTCGGGCATCGACCTGTCCGCCCTCGACACCTCCAGCGTGGGCGCGGTGGACATGAGCGGCGTGGACCTGTCCAGCCTGGACCTCACCGACATCTCGGCGCGCTACCCGCAGCTGGCGGAGGTTGACTACCAGGCGGTCATCACCCAGGCACTGGGTGCCGACGGCGTCATCCGGCCCGACGCCGCACAGCAGATGGCCACCGCTGCCATCACCGTCACCGACGGGCTGCTGCGCTGGGTCCAGGACCAGGTGCAGGCCGACATCGCCGACCCCTCGACCCCCGACCGCAGCGTCTGGGAGCTCGTCACCACCTACCTGGCGATGCCCGCCGACCCCTCCCGGCCGGACGGACCGGACAACGCCCAGCCCCTGCGTGACGCGGCCGCGGCCTCCATCGACTCCGCCCTGCTCACCGAGCGGCTGCTGGGCGCGCTGGGGCAGGACCCGGCCATGTCCGCCGTCGCCACGGACGTGTCCCAGCGGGCCGCCACGGCCATCGGGACCCAGATCGCCTCCCAGCTGGGCAGCCGGCTGTCGGGCGCCGTCGGGGACCTGCTGTCGAGCCGCCTGACGGCGACGGTGACCACGGCGATGAGCCAGATGATGACCTCGGTCCAGACGGCCCTGAGCACCCAGATCGACAAGGCCATGGAGCAGCTGGCCACCTCCATGTCCTCGGCCATGAGCATCGACGAGCAGGCCTTCGCCGCGGCGTTCCGGCCGAGCATGGACGAGCAGGACCTCGCCGCCCTCATGTCCACGCTCATGACGAGGACGGTGCCCACCTATGAGGGCAACCTGGCCTCCCTGGGCTGGGCGGACCTCGACTCACCCAGCCGGATCGACATCTACCCCGCGTCCTTCGAGGACAAGGACGCGGTCAAGACCATCCTCGAGGACTACAACCGCGACGCCGTGGCCGCCGGCCAGGAGGAGCGCGTCATCACCTACTCGGACCTCGTGGGCACCCTCATGAGCTCGGTGACACGCATCGTCAACGTCATCTCCTGGATGCTCATCGCCTTCGTCGCCATCTCCCTCGTGGTCTCGAGCATCATGATCGCGATCATCACGTATATCTCCGTCCTGGAGCGCAAGAAGGAGATCGGCGTGCTGCGGGCGATCGGAGCCTCGCGCTCGGACGTGCGCCACGTGTTCAACGCCGAGACGGTCATCGAGGGGCTGCTGGCGGGCCTGCTGGGCGTGGGGGTGACGGTGGCGGCGTCGGTCCCGGCCAACGCCCTGGTGGAGGCGCGCTTCGGGGTCTACCCGATCGCCCACCTGCCGGTGACCGCCGGGGTGGTGCTCGTGCTCATCTCCGTGGGCCTGACCGTGCTTGCCGGGCTCATCCCCTCGGGCAGGGCGGCCCGTGAGGACCCGGTGGAGGCTCTGCGCAGCGAGTAGCGGTGGCGCTGTGACTGGCTCTGCCCGACGCCGCTGCGACGGCTGGCTCTGCCCGCCTCCGTGGACCGAGGGCTACGATCGAGGCCGTCGCCACCGCCAGGAGGAAGCATGCCCACGCCCGACGCCCTCGCCACTGACCAGACGGTCGCCGTCCTCGTCGCCCCGGGTCTGGAGGAGGTCGAGGCGCTGGCCGTCGTGGACGTCCTGTACCGGGCCGGTGTGCGCACGGACCTGGTGGCCGTGGGCGGCTCGCTGGAGGTGACGAGCTCGCACCGCGTCACCTTCCTCGCCGACGTGCTGCTGGAGGACGTGGACCTGGCGGCCTATGACCTCGTGATGCTGCCCGGTGGGATCCCGGGCACCCCGAACCTGCGCGCCTCGCAGGCTGTGACCCGCGAGCTGCGCCGGCGCCTGGAGGCCGGGGAGCCGCTGGCAGCCATCTGCGCCGCCCCGTCGGTGCCGGCAGAGCTGGGCCTGCTGCGCGGGCGCCGAGCGACGGCGAACCCGGGATTCATGCACGTGCTGGCTGAGCAGGGTGTCGAGGTCAGTGAGGAGGGTGTCGTGGTGGACGGCAACCTCATCACCAGCCGGGGCATGGCGACGGCGACGGACCTCGGCCTGGCGCTCGTCGAGCACCTGCTCGGCGCCGCTGCCGCCGAGCGCGTGCGCACCGCCATCGTCTACGGCTCGCGCCAGGGGCAGTGACCGGGCAGTGAGCAGACACGGGGCCGTCCTCACCACTGGCGAGGACGGCCCCGTGCTGGCCGTGGCCGGTGGGCGGGGCTCAGTCCCGTGGGGAGCCTGAGCCCCCACGCTGGGGCAGCAGCGCCAGCACGAGCAGGAGCACCCCGAGCGCTCCGAGAACGATGATGCCGGCGGTGGCGAGGTTGATGTGCGCGCCCAGGGCGATGAGCAGGGTGATGAGCCCGGTGCTCACGAGCGCCACTCCCCAGCTGAGCGTCCACGGCCGTGCCACGCGCGGGGTCTGCGGCGTGGGCGCGCTGGAGGCAGACCACACGCCATCGACCACATGTGCGCTCGGCGCGGGGCGCGTGAAGGCAGCCGTGGCCTCGGTGGGCCCGGTCTGCGCGGCCCTCAGGCGCTGGCCAAGGGGCTCGGCGGGAGCGGCCGGTGCCTCGGTGGGCTCGGTGACCGGGAGGGCCTCGGTGGGCTCAGTGGGCTCGGTGGGTGAGGAGGTGGGTGTGGTGCTCATGCTTGTGTCTCCTGTCAGCGTCGTCCGGCGTCGTTGCGTGTGGTCACGGGGTGGTGGTCGCCTCCGCCGGGGTGGCGGTGGGCGTCGGGGTGGCGGGCGGAGCCTGCTGGCCGGCGTCGTGCGGCAGCTGTCTCCTGTGCTCCTCGATCTTCCTCAGGACGCAGGCGTCAACCTGGGCGCGCACCGCCTGCGGCATGTCACCGAGGTTCTCAGGACCCCACCCCCACAGGGGCTCGTCCTGCTCGACGAGGTCGTCGGCACGCTCGTCGGCAATCTGCCCGGTGCACTGCGACACGTCATCGGAGGACACGGCGGGGAAGGTCATGCCGGGCACGGGCAGCTCGCTGCCGTCGTGCTCGCCTCCCTCCGGCTCGCGCCAGGAGTCGATGACCCAGTAGGAGTCGTACACCCAGCCGGACCAGGTGACCTCGTTGTGCCGCTCGGCCACCCTGACACTGCCGGCACCGACGCGGGCACGGACCTGGACGCCCTCGGCCGTGCCGCCGGCCTGGGCGGCGGGGGAGGACATTGACGCGCGCACCTCGAGGCCGTCGGCGTGCAGGCGGGTCTCCACCAGGCGCTGGCCGTCCACGAGGTGGCCAGGTGCCCAGGCGTAGCCCTTGTGCTGCTGCTCAACACCGGTGGACTGCCACGCCTCGGCGAGGTCGCCACTGACCTCTCCGGCCCCGACCTGGGCGTTGACCGTCACGGCCTGCCCCTGGTGGGTGCGCACCACCACCTCGCCGGCGCCGACGGACACACCGATGGTGGCCCCTCGGGCCGCCTGGGCGGACAGACCGGTGAGGTCGATGGTGACGCTGCCGACTCCGTAGCCTCCCAGGTCGAGGTGCCCGCCCGAGCCTGCGACCATGGCGTCGGTGACGACGACGCTGACCGCGTGGTGGGGTACGGGCCCGTTGAGGGCGCCGACGGAGCCGATGACGGAGCCGACGGCGAGGGACGGCACGGTGGCCATGAGGGTCATGAAACCGAACACGGACATCCACCCCCCGCGTCGTCCGAGGAAGGCGCTGATGACGACGCCGGCGCCGAGGACGCTCGTGAGCACCCCTGCGCAGGCGACGAGCGCGCTCAGGGGACCCAGGCGCCCGGAGGTGGTGGCCCAGCCAACAGCGGCCAGGGAGAACATCACGAGAGCCAGGACCAGCAGGCTCAGGGTCCGGCCGGGGCCGGGCACCCGCTGCCGAGGCGGGGCGGGGGCCTGCCAGACGGGCGCGGCCGCGGTCGAGGCGGCCACGGGCGTCGTGGGCGCGGTGAAGGTGGCGCCAGCGTGCGCAGCGCCCGCAGTGCCCTCCGGGGTGCCGGCGTGCGGTGCCTGCGGTGCCGCGTGCGCCTCACCCGGCTGCGGTGCCTGAGGTGCCTGGTGCCGCCTCGTCAGCGCCCACAGCACGAGCACGATGATCCCGGTCCACAACACCGTGGTGGACAACCCGCTGTAGGAGAAGGTGCTCCAGCCTTGGAAGGTCCCGACGGGGAACAGGCCGCGCCCGCCCAGGCCGCAACCGGTGATGAAGGCGACGACCGCGCCGGCGAGCCCGGCACTGATGTCACCGCTGGCCACCTGCTCGAGGTGGATCCGGCCGTCGTGCTCCTCAGGCAGGAGTGCCCAGGCCAGGCCGTAGAGCACGAGGCCCAGGCCGGAGAACATCATGAGCACGACCCACACGCAGCGCACGAGCACCGGGTCGAGGTCCAGGCGCCGGGCGAGCCCGCCGGCTACGCCTGCGACCCACCGCTCCTGTGAGCGGAACAGGCCGGTGCGGCGCACCGAGGCGAAGAAGGACCGCAGCGGGCCCCTTCTGACCGAGGGGCCGTCGGCGTCCGGGGGGTACGGGCCCCTGTGCTGGTAGCCGGCACCGCCCTGGTGCTGCTGGTACGGCGCCTGGTACGACGTCTGGAACGGCCGCTGGTACGAGCCGGGCTGTGCGGGACCGGGCTGTGCGGGAGCATCGTCCTGCCCGGGGGTGGGGAGCGAGGTGGTGTCCATGTCCCCATGCTCACGCCCGCCACCGCCCCGGGACGATGGGGGGACACCCTGAACCGTCCCTGGTCCGTCCCCGGTGACGGCGCCGTCCCCCTGAGCGCGTGACACGATAGGCCCATGAGGACAACCGCGGGACCTGTGCGTGCGCAGGGCCCTGTGGCCGCCGCCCCCGGGGCGCCGGCCACAGGAGCGCCCGGACGGCTGCCCCTGCGCCGCCCACCGCGCTACCCCGCCCCCGCGCCCCTGCTGCGCGAGCCCCGCCCGGGACGGCTCCTCGCCGGCGTGTGCGCCGGCGTGGCAGCGCACCTGGGCGCCAGCGTCGCCCTCGTGCGCGCCTGCTTCGCGCTCGCGGCCCTCGCCGGGGGCGCGGGCCTGGTCCTGTACCTGCTGCTGTGGGGGCTCGTGCCCACCGGCGACCCCTGGGCTGAGGCCGCCGGACGCGTCCCGCCCGCCCAGGCGCGTCTGGCCGCCCGGTTGCAGACCACCGGCGGCGCCAGCCGACTGAGCCCGCGCCAGGCCACCTTCCTGGGCGGCGGGGCCCTCCTTGCCGCCGCCCTGCTCGCCCTCGCCTGGCGCGACGGGCTCCTGCACCCCGGCGCCGTGCTCCTGCCCGTGCTCGTCAGCGGCGCCGGCGCAGCCCTCGTCTGGTCCCAGGTCGAGGCGGTTGTCGGCCCCGACCGCGAGCACGGCGCCGTGCTACGCCTGGCCGGCGGCGTCGTGCTCACCGCCGTCGGGATCCTCCTGTGGCTCGCCGCGGACACGCCTCCACGCGTCCTGCTCACCGGCCTGCTCACCGGCGGGGCCCTCATCCTCGGCGTCGGCCTGGTGCTCGCTCCCGTGTGGCTGTCCGCCAGCCGCGCCGTGGCCAGGGCGCGTGCCGCTGAGGCCCGTGAGGCCGAGCGGGCCGATATCGCCGCGCACCTGCACGACTCGGTCCTCCAGACCCTCACACTCATCCGTCGGCGTGCGAACGAGCCGGAGACTGTCGCCCGCCTGGCCCGCTCCCAGGAGCGTGAGCTGCGGACCTGGCTCTACACGGACCGCCCCGCCGTCGGCACCTCCGCGGCCGACGCCGTGCGCGACCTCGTGGGGGAGGTCGAGGACCGCTACGGGGTGGAGGTCGGGCTCGTCGTCGTCGGCGACCGGGCACCGGACCGCGACACCGAGGTGGTGGTCGCCGCCGCCCGTGAGGCGCTGACCAACGCGGTCAAGCACGGGGCGCCGCCCGTGAGCGTCTACGCCGAGATGAGCGGCGAGCGGCTCGAGGTCTTCGTGCGAGACCGCGGCCCCGGCTTCAGCCTTGAGGAGGCCGACGCCGTCCCGGCGGACCGTCACGGCGTGCGCGAGTCCATCGTGGGACGACTCAGACGCCACGGGGGCACCGCGACCATCCGCCGCCTGGCGGCGGGCACCGAGGTCCACCTCGACCTGCCCGCCCGCCCGGACCTCTCAGCCCTCTCGACACCCCCCTCGGTCCCGACCACCCCCTCAGGAGCAGCATGAGCGTCGCCGCCCCGTCAAGCCCGTCCCCGGCCGTCCCTGCCCGCCGCCTTCGCGTCATCGTCGTCGATGACCACGCCCTCGTGCGCGCGGGGGTCCGCGCCGAGCTCGACCTCAACGCCCCCGACCTCGAGGTCGTCGCCGAGGCTGACGACGTCGAGGGCGCCGTCGCCGCGGTCCACGCCCTCGTCCCGGACGTCGTCCTGCTGGACGTCCACCTGCCCGGAGGCAGTGGCGGGGGAGGGGCAGAGGTTGTCGCCTCCTGCCACGACGTGCCCGCCACCCGTTTCCTCGCCCTGAGCGTGTCCGACGCGAGCGAGGACGTCGTCAGCGTCATCCGGGCAGGGGCCCGTGGCTACGTCACCAAGGCGATCTCCGCCGAGGACCTCGCCCAGGCGGTGCGCCGCGTCGCCGCGGGGGACGCCGCCTTCTCCCCGCGCCTGGCCGGCTTCGTCCTCGACGCCTTCGGCTCGGGAGCCGGGGAGGTCGCCGTCGCCGACTCCGAGCTCGACCGCCTCTCCCGGCGCGAGTGCGAGGTCATGCGGCTCATTGCCCGCGGCTACACCTACAAGGAGTGCGCCAGCGAGCTGTTCATCTCCGTCAAGACGGTCGAGACCCACGTCTCCGCCGTGCTGCGCAAGCTCCAGCTGTCCAACCGCAACGAGCTCACCCGCTGGGCGGCCGCCCGCCGTATCGTCTGACAGTGCCTGACAACCTGAGGAACCGACCATGACCGAGGCCTCCGCCTCCCCCGCAGCACCAGCAGCACCCTCGGGGCCCGCCGGGCCCGGGGCCGTGACCGTCCTGACCGCCGCCGACCTGCCCACCGGGCGCTCCACGGCCGCAGCGGCCCTGCGCGTGCCGGGCATCGCGCGCCACCCGGCGAGCGGTCGTCTGCTGCTCGTCCACGACCTCAGGCCGGTGCCCGAGGCCTCCGGCGCCTGGCGCTCCAGCGGCGGCGCCCTGCCGGGGGACCTGCCCAACCCGAACTCCCTGTGGCTGCGCGTGAGCGACGACGACGGCACCACCTGGGGCGCCCCTGTGCCGCTGGCCCCGCCGGAAGCGGTCCTGCCGGGCCTTGTGGGCCTGTCCGATCCCGTCGTGCTGGCCGCACCCACCGGCACGCTGCACCTGCTTGCCGCCGCCTGCACCGACGTCGGCCTCTTCGGCGCCCACGTGCCCACACGCACCTGGCAGGCGGGCGAGGAGCCCGAGGCCGGCACCCTGCGCCTGCTGCACGCCACGAGCCGCGACGCCGGCACCACCTGGCACTGGCGCGACCTCACCGACCTGTGCCTGCCCGGCGAGGCCTTCGCCCACGGCTGCGTCCTGTTCCCCGCCTCCGGCCACGGCGCCGTCCTCGCCTCCGGCCACGGCGCCGTCCTCGCCTCGGGCCCCGGCGCCGGGCGCCTCATCGTCCCCGTCGTCGCCGCCGAGCCCCCCACGCCCACCGGTGACGTCCTCATGCGCTCACTGTGCCTGCTGTCCGACGACGACGGCGCCACCTGGCGCCTGGGCGGGCCGGTGCCCGTCGTCGCCGAGCCGGGCCGTTCCCTGGCCGGGGGCGCACGCACCAGCGGCACCGACGAGCACGCCGTCGCCGCCCTCGACGGCGCCACCGTGCTCATGAGCGCCCGCGACGCCACCTACGGCGGCACCCGCCTAAGTAGCGTGTCAGCCGACGGCGGCGCCACCTGGTGCCCCGCCCAGCGTGAGACGCAGGTGCCCGACCCCGGCTGCAACGCCGGGCTCATCGCCCTGCCTGGCGGCCGGGCGCTGCTGTCACACGCCTCCGACCCCTCCTCACGCCGCGCCGGCCGTCTGAGCCTGCGCACCGCCGAGGGGGCCTGGGTCCCCCTGGCGTCCGTCGACGAGGGCCCCTTCGGCTACTCCGACCTCGTCCTGCTGTCCGACGGCGACGTCCTGGTCGTGTGGGAGGCGCCCGCCCAGGACGGTGCCGCAGCGCTCCTGCTGCGACGGCTGAGCCTGTAGGTCGGTGCGGCCCTGGGCGCCGGCGTCGTGGGAGGATGAGGGATGTGGACCCCCGACTCAGCGCCCCCGCCCTCGCCCGTGGCGCGCAGCACCTGCGTGCCGGAGGACTGCTCGTGCTGCCGACGGACACGGTCTACGGCATCGGCTGCCTCGCAGGTGACGCACAGGCTGTTGGTCGTCTGCTCGACGCCAAGGGGCGTGGACGCCAGATGCCGCCCCCTGTCCTCGTCGCCGGCCCGGAGCAGCTTGACGGCCTGGTCGCCGGTGTCCCGGCCACTGCCCGCGCCCTTATGGAGGCCTGCTGGCCCGGGGCCCTGACCCTCGTGCTCGACGCCGCCCCCGGGCTCGGCTGGGACCTGGGCGAGACCCACGGCACCCTCGCCCTGCGGATGCCCGACCACCCCCTCGCCCTCGCGCTCCTGCGAGAGGTCGGGCCCATGGCCGTCACCAGCGCCAACGCCACCGGTGAGTCCCCCGCCACGGACGCCGCCTCAGGACGCGCCGCCTTCCCCGGCCGCGTCACCGACGCCGGGCGGCAGGCCGGCCCCCTGGGACGGGCGGACATCCTCCTGCTCGACGGCGGCCCCACCCCGGGGCCCGTGCCCTCGACCATCGTCTCCCTGGCCGGGGAGCACGCCCTCGCCCCCCTCGTCCTGCGTGAGGGCGTCATCCCTCGCGCCCGGCTCGCCGCCGTGCTCGAGCCCGTCCTCGCGGCGACCGGCGCCGCCGCCCCGGCACCTGCGAGCGGGGGAGCGCGCGCGTGAAGGTCTACCTCCTCGTCCTGCTCATCGCCGCCGCGGTCACCTACGTCACCGTGCCCGTCGTGCGGCACGTGGCGCTCGTGTCCAACGCCCTGACCCCCGTGCGCGCCCGCGACGTGCACACCGTCCCCATCCCCAGGCTCGGTGGTGTGGCGATGTTCGTCGGCTTCGCCACCGCCATCACCCTGGCCTCCCGTGTGCCCTACCTGCAGGCCTCTATCGACGCCTCCGCCTGGGCCGTGGTCATCGGCGCGGGGGTCGTGTGCCTGCTGGGCGTCGTGGACGACCTGTGGGACCTGGACTGGATGACCAAGCTCGCCGGGCAGGTCCTGGCCGCCGGGCTCATGGCCTGGCAGGGTGTCCAGCTCATCACCTTCCCCGTCGGAGGGCTCACCATCGGCTCCTCGCGACTGTCCCTCGTCTCCACCGTCCTCGTGGTGGTTGTGGCGATGAACGCCGTCAACTTCGTCGACGGGCTCGACGGGCTGGCCGCCGGCATCATCGGCATCGGCGCGGTGGCCTTCTTCGCCTACGTGTACGTGCTCACCCGCACCACCTCGCCGGAGTCCTACACCTCGCTGGCCGCCACCGTCGTCGCCGCCCTCATCGGCGTGTGCCTGGGCTTCCTGCCGCACAACTTCCACCCGGCGACGATCTTCATGGGCGACTCCGGCTCCATGCAGCTCGGGCTGATCTCCGCGGCCGGGACCATCATCGTCACCGGCCAGGTCGATCCGGCGACCTTCGAGGGCACCACCGCCGTGCCCGTGTTCCTGCCCGTGCTGCTGCCCCTGGCCGTCCTTCTGCTGCCCCTGACGGACATGGTCATGGCCGTCGTGCGGCGCACCCGTGCCGGGCACAGCCCCTTCCACCCCGACCGCATGCACATGCACCACCGGTTGCTGGCCGCCGGCCACTCCCACCGCCGGGCCGTGCTCGTCATGTACGTGTGGGCCGCGGCTGTCTCCTTCCCCGCGGCGGCCCTGGCCTTCCTGCCCTGGCAGCAGGTCGCCGTGGGCGCCGTCGCGGCCGCCCTCGCCGCCCTGCTGGTCACCGCGGACCTCATGCCCGGCGTGCGCCGCGTCCTGCGCGGCGGGCGGGCGGCCGGCCGGCCCACCTCAGCCGGGCACACCCACGAGGAGGAGCCGTGAGCCGTGCCCCGCGTGCCGTGGCCCAGACCCACGCGCAGGTCTTCCGCACCGCCGCCCTGAGGGTGGTTCTCGTGGGGGCCGCCCTCACCGTCCTCAGCCTCGTCGCAGGGGCCGTGGCCGGGGGACCTGCCTGGGTCGGCGCACTGTGGGGGGCTGGGGCCGGGGCGGCCATCACCGCCCTGACGTCCCTTGCCCTGTGGGTGCCGTGGGACCGCTACCCCCTGCTCGCCTCCAGCGGCGTCATGCTGTCCTTCGTGGGCAAGGTCGCTGTCATGGCCGGGGTCGTGCTCCTGCTCGGGCCGCACCGCGACTCCATCGCCCCGCTGTGGTTCTTCGTGCCCCTGGCCCTGGTCCTGCTGGCCGTCACCGGTGTCGAGGTCGTCACACTGACGGCCGGCCGGGCCCTGACGGTCGAGCCTGTCACCCGCCACGAGGACTGAGGCCGTGCGGACGTGAGGTCTGACCTCGTCGCACGGGGACCTGCGACCTAGGATATGGTTTGCCGTGGGCCGCCCCGGGAGGCGACGGCGCCCCATCAACAAGGAGGTCTGGTGATCACGAGCGCGAGCCTCGCAGCGGGTCTGACGGTGTCCGTCGGTTCCCGCCTGCCGATGTCCGACGCCGGTGGCTTCACACCGCCGTCGATCGACGACTTCTACCCCGAGCCCTTCGCCTTCCTCGGCACCCCGCTCGAGATGAACCGGGTCATGATGGTCCGCATGATCATGGCGGTGGCCCTCGTGCTCCTCTTTGGGGTCGGCGCCTCACGCGCCCGGCTCGTGCCTGGGCGCCTCCAGAACGTCCTCGAGATGATGATCGACTTCGTGCGTGTCAACATCGCCGAGGAGATCCTCGGCAAGAAGTACGGCGCCCAGTACGCCCCCGTGCTCACCACGATGTTCCTCGGGCTCCTGTTCCTCAACATCTCCGGGGTCATCCCGGGCCTGCAGATCGCCTCCACCGGCGTCGTCGGCATGCCGCTGGTCTTCGCCCTCGTGTCCTACGTCGTGTTCATCTACGCGGGCGTGCGCGCCAACGGGGTCGGCCGCTTCCTCAAGGGCACGTTGCTGCCCTCCGGCGTCCCCGGCTTCCTCGCCCCCCTCATCATCCCCATCGAGTTCCTGTCGAACCTGCTGCTGCGCCCGCTGACCCTCACCATCCGACTCATGGCCAACATGATCTCCGGTCACCTGCTGCTGAGCCTGTGCTTCATCGGCACGAACTTCCTCTTCGTCTACGCTTCCGCCGAGCTCAAGGCCGTTGGGGTCGTCACCCTCGCGGCCGGGATCGCCTTCATCCTGCTGGAGTCCTTCATCGCCGCCCTGCAGGCCTACATCTTCACCTTGCTGACCGCCGTCTACATCGAGTCCTCGGTCCACGTCCACTGACCTGGCGAGACCCTCTACCCGCCCGGCAGCCAGCCGGCTGACAACCACCACGACCCTCCCGCCCCCTAGGCGCCACCACCACAAGGAGACACCATGACCATCACCGGCTCGATCACCGTCATCGGCTACGGCCTCGCCACCCTCGGCCCCGCCCTGGGCATCGGTATGGTCGTGTCCAAGACCCAGGAGGGCACCGCCCGCCAGCCCGAGGTCGCCGGTGCGCTGCGCACCAACATGTTCATCGGTGCCGCCCTCATCGAGGCCCTCGGCCTGCTCGGCTTCGCCGCCGGCTTCGTCTTCTGACCGAAGGTCCCGCCGTGACCATCGCTACCGCGGGCCCCGTGCTCGCCACCGTGCTCCCGGCCAGCGGTGCGCCCGAGGGCATCGGCCTGTTCATCCCCCACCTGCCGGACCTCATCTGGGGAACGGTCGCCGTCGCGCTCATCGCTGTCGTGCTCATGAGGCACGCCCTGCCCCGTTTCACCGCAGTGCTCGACGAGCGCACCCGGACCATCGAGGAGGGCCTCGCCCTGACCGAGAAGGTCAAGGGGGAGCAGAAGGACGCTGAGCTCAGGGCCGCCCGGATCGTTGAGGAGGCCCGTCACGAGGCGGCCTCCCTGCGTGAGTCCGCCCAGGCCGAGGCCAAGGAGATCGTCGCCGCCGCGCGCGCCGAGGCCCAGGGGGAGGCTGCCCGCCTCCTCGAGGCCGCCCGGCGCCAGATCCAGGCCGACAAGCAGGCCGCCCAGATCAGCCTGCGAACCGACGTCGGCCTTCTCGCCTCGACCCTCGCCGAGAAGATCGTCGGGGAGCAGCTGACGGACACCGCGCTGTCCAGCCGTGTCATCGACCGCTTCCTCGACGAGCTCGACGCCCAGTCCGCCACGGTGGCCTCCGGCGCCGCGGGGGAGGCCCGGTGAACACCGGCACCGCCGCCTCCCGTGCCGCCGCGGGCCAGGCGTGGACCCCCGTCCTGCTCGCCGCCGGTGAGGAGGGGCTCAGGCTCGGTGAGGAGATCCTCCAGGTCGCCCACCAGATCGCGGTCCACGGCCTGCGCGGGCCGCTGACGGACCCCGGGCGCTCGGCCGAGGACAAGGCGGCTCTGGCCTCGCGGCTGTTTCTCGGCCGGGTGGACGAGCGCGTCGTCGCGCTGCTCCAGGCGCTTGTGCGTGGACGCTGGTCGAGGCCCGTGGACCTCATCAGCGCCCTGCACGACCTCGGCATTGAGGCCGTCCTGTCCGGTGCCCGCGCCGGCGGCACGATCAGCGCCGTCGAGCAGGAGCTCTTCGCCGTCACGCAGGTCCTCACCCGTGACCGCGAGCTGCGCACTGCCCTCGACCCCTCGCGCCGCACCGATACCGAGTCGCGTGTGCGCCTGGCGCACCGCGTCTTCGCAGCGCACCTGAGCGCCTCCGCGCTGAGCCTGCTCACCTGGTGCGTGCGCCACTACAACGAGGCCGGCGTGCCGGCGAACCTGCGCCGCGTCGCCTCGCTGGCCGCCGCCATGCAGCAGCGGGTCATCGCCGACGTCGTCACCGCGGTGCCTATGAGCACGGCCCAGGAGGAGCGCCTGAGCGCCCTGCTCGCCCACCGTGTGGGCAGCGAGGTCGAGCTCAACACCCTCGTTGACCCCCAGGTGGTCGGCGGGGTCAAGGTCACCATCCGTGACACCGTCATCGACTCCACCGTGCGCTCCGCCATCCTGGGGCTGCGCAGCGCCCTGGTGGGCTGAGCCCACCGCACCCACAGACACCCGCCGGGCCGCACCCCGCCGACCGGCATCCACTCACCACAAGGAGACGACAGATGGCAGAGCTGACCATCAGGCCGGAGGAGATCCGCTCCGCGCTCGACGAGTTCGTCGAGTCCTACACGCCCGCCGAGGTCGCCGCCGAGGAGGTTGGGCACGTCGTCTTCGCCGCCGACGGCATCGCCCACGTCGAGGGCCTTCCCGGTGTCATGGCCAACGAGCTGCTGGCCTTCGAGGACGGCACCACCGGCCTGGCCATGAACCTCGATGAGCGCCAGATCGGCGTCGTCATCCTCGGTGACTTCACCGGCATCGACGAGGGACAGACCGTGCGCCGCACCGGCGAGGTCCTGTCCGTTCCCGTCGGTGACGGCTACCTCGGGCGCGTGGTGGACCCCCTCGGTCGCCCCATCGACGGCCTGGGTGACATCGCCTCCGAGGGCCGGCGAGCCCTCGAGCTCCAGGCGCCCGGCGTCATGGCCCGCAAGTCCGTCCACGAGCCCCTGCAGACGGGTCTCAAGGCGATCGACTCGATGATCCCGGTCGGCCGCGGCCAGCGCCAGCTCATCATCGGCGACCGCAAGACTGGCAAGACCGCCATCGCCCTGGACACGATCCTCAACCAGAAGGCCGCCTGGGACACCGGCGACCCGGCCCAGCAGGTGCGCTGCATCTACGTCGCCACCGGCCAGAAGGGCTCAACCATCGCCTCGGTGCGTGCGACCCTGGAGGAGCGCGGTGCCCTGGAGTACACGACCATCATCGCCTCCCCGGCCTCCGACCCCGCGGGCTTCAAGTACCTGTCGCCCTACACCGGCTCCGCCATCGGCCAGCACTGGATGTACGCCGGCAAGCACGTGCTCATCGTCTTCGACGACCTGTCGAAGCAGGCCGAGGCCTACCGCGCCGTCTCGCTGCTCCTGCGCCGTCCGCCGGGCCGCGAGGCCTACCCGGGCGACGTCTTCTACCTGCACTCGCGCCTGCTTGAGCGCTGCGCCAAGCTCTCCGACGAGCTCGGCGCGGGCTCGATGACCGGCCTGCCGATCATCGAGACGAAGGCCAACGACGTCTCCGCCTACATCCCGACCAACGTCATCTCCATCACCGACGGCCAGATCTTCCTGCAGTCCGACCTGTTCAACGCCAACCAGCGCCCCGCCGTCGATGTGGGTATCTCTGTGTCCCGCGTCGGTGGCGCCGCCCAGGTCAAGGCGATGAAGAAGGTCGCCGGCACGCTCAAGATCACGCTCGCGCAGTACCGCTCCATGCAGGCCTTCGCGATGTTCGCCTCCGACCTCGATGCCGCCACCCGCCAGCAGCTGACCCGTGGTGAGCGCCTCATGGAGCTGCTCAAGCAGCCCCAGTTCACGCCCTACCCCGTTGAGGAGCAGGTCGTCAGCGTGTGGACCGGTACCAACGGCTACCTCGACGACCTCGAGGTGGCCGAGGTCCTGCCCTTCGAGGACGCCCTGCTGGGCTACCTGCGCCGCAACTCGACCGTGCTCGCCACCATCCGCGAGACCGGCCAGCTCACCGAGGCCACCGAGGAGCGCCTGCGCGCCGACGTCGAGGCCTTCCGCACGTCCTACGCCGCCGGCGGCCGCCTGCTGTCGGGCGAGGTCGCCCCCGAGGAGGACGAGGTCCCCGCCGAGCGCACGGTCGAGCGGATCGTCCGCAAGAGGGGCTGACGTGGCAGGCAACCAGCGCGTCTACAAGCAGCGCATCCGGTCCACCCAGACCCTTCAGAAGGTCTTCCGGGCGATGGAGCTCATCGCCTCGTCCCGGATCGGTGCCGCGCGCCGCGATGCGCAGGAGGCGGGTCCCTACGACCACGCCCTGAGCCAGGCGGTCGCCGCCGTCGGCACCTACGCCCACCTCGACCACCCCATCACCCGTGAGCGCACGGACACCACCCGGGTGGCGGTGCTCGTCGTCACCTCGGACCGCGGCATGGCGGGTGCATACTCGGCCACCGTCCTGCGCGAGGCCGAGCGGCTCATCGAGCAGCTCGTCGAGGAGGGCAAGGAGCCGGTGGTCTTCACCTCCGGGCGCCGGGCCGCCTCCTACTTCGCCTTCCGCGGCCGGCCGGTCGAGTTCTCCTGGACGGGTGAGTCCGACCGTCCCAGCCCGGAGGCCATTGACTCGGTCTCCACGCTCCTGCTGGAGTACTTCCTCGCCCCAGTGGAGGCCGGGGGTGTGGCCGAGGTCCACATCGTCTTCACCCGCTACATGTCGATGGTCTCCCAGGTGCCCGAGGTCCGACGCATGCTGCCGCTGACGGTTGTCGATGTTGATGGTCCCGGCGAGCTCAACCGTGAGGACATCGCCGCGGGCACTGAGGGCCAGCGCGCCGAGCTCAGCGGCGCCTCGCCCATCTACGAGTTCGCGCCGAGCGCCGAGGAGGTCCTCGACGCCCTGCTCACCCGCTACGTCTCCAGCCGCATCCGCAACGCCCTGCTCCAGGCGGCCGCCTCCGAGCTCGCCAGCAGGCAGCAGGCGATGCACACGGCCACAGACAACGCCGAGGAGCTCATCAACACCTACACGCGCCTGGCCAACGCGGCCCGGCAGGGCGATATCACCCAGGAGATCACGGAGATCGTCTCGGGGGCAGACGCCCTGGGAGCCGAGTAGCCGCCACAGACCACATGGGAGCCACGGCCCCCTGCCCCACCCACACGGACACGGAAGAACGCATCATGGCTGAGACCACCACCGCCACCGGGCGCATCACCCGGATCATCGGCGCCGTCGTTGACATCGAGTTCCCGCCGGACGCCATCCCCGCGATGTACAACGCCCTCAAGACCACCGTCAAGGGCACCGGCGAGGGCGACGAGGACCACGAGATCACCCTCGAGGTCGCCCAGCACCTGGGCGACAACATCGTGCGCTCCATCTCCCTCAAGCCCACGGACGGCCTGGTGCGGGGGACCGAGGTGCGTGACACCGGCTCGCCGATCACCGTGCCGGTCGGTGACGTCACCAAGGGCCACGTCTTCAACGTCACCGGCGAGGTGCTCAACCTCAAGGAGGGCGAGACCCTTGAGGTCACTGAGCGCTGGCCCATCCACCGCCAGCCCCCGGCCTTCGACCAGCTCGAGGCCAAGGAGCAGATGTTCGAGACCGGTATCAAGGTCATCGACCTGCTCACCCCCTACGTCCAGGGCGGCAAGATCGGTCTGTTCGGCGGCGCCGGCGTGGGCAAGACGGTCCTCATCCAGGAGATGATCCAGCGCGTGGCCCAGAACCACGGAGGTGTGTCCGTGTTCGCCGGCGTGGGTGAGCGCACCCGTGAGGGCAACGACCTCATCGTCGAGATGGACGAGGCGGGTGTCTTCGACAAGACGGCCCTGGTCTTCGGCCAGATGGACGAGCCGCCGGGCACGCGTCTGCGTGTGGCCCTGAGCGCACTGACGATGGCCGAGTACTTCCGAGACGTCCAGCACCAGGACGTGCTGCTGTTCATCGACAACATCTTCCGCTTCACCCAGGCCGGCTCCGAGGTGTCCACGCTGCTGGGCCGCATGCCCTCCGCCGTCGGCTACCAGCCCAACCTCGCCGACGAGATGGGCCAGCTCCAGGAGCGCATCACCTCGGCCGGGGGGCACTCGATCACCTCCCTGCAGGCGATCTACGTGCCCGCGGACGACTACACGGACCCGGCTCCGGCGACCACCTTCGCCCACCTGGACGCCACCACCGAGCTCAGCCGTGAGATCGCCTCGCGCGGCATCTACCCGGCTGTTGACCCGCTGACCTCCTCCTCGCGCCTGCTGGCCCCCGAGTTCGTGGGCAAGGAGCACTACGACGTCGCCACGCGGGTCAAGTCGATCCTCCAGAAGAACAAGGAGCTGCAGGACATCATCGCCATCCTCGGTGTGGACGAGCTCTCTGAGGAGGACAAGGTCACCGTCAACCGCGCCCGCCGTATCGAGCAGTTCCTCAGCCAGAACACCTACATGGCCGAGAAGTTCACAGGCGTGCCCGGCTCCACGGTGCCGCTGTCGGAGACCATCGAGGCCTTCAAGCGCATTGCCGACGGCGACTACGACCACGTCCCCGAGCAGGCCTTCTTCAACATCGGCGGTATCGAGGACCTCGAGCGCCGGGCCGCAGAGCTCGCGGGCTGAGCGCGGACGGCACAGCCATGAGAACATCGCGTTCGCTCCGGGTCGAGGTCGTCTCCCGCCGCAGCGGCACCGCCTTTGACGGCGAGGCCGCCAGCGTGTCGGTGCCGCTCGACGACGGCGAGCTGGGCGTCCTTCCCGGCCGTCAGCCGATCCTCGCCCTCCTGGGACGTGGCGCTGTGCGGGTGGTGCTGCCTGACGGCACCACCAGGAGCATCGCCGTCGCCGGGGGCTTCTGCTCGGTGGACCACGACGCCGTCACCGTGGCGGCGGACCGCATCGGTGAGGAGATCACCGGCGCCGCCGAGGACATCGACCTGTCCTTCGAGCACGTCATGCACACCCACGCCGAGGACCTGGACTGACATGGCGGCGCTCGGGTGGTGCGTGCTGGGGACGCTGGTTCTCGCGCTGCTGCTCGTGCTCGCCTTCCTGCTGAGGATCAGGATGCTGGCCGGCGCCGTGGGCTCCTTCGAGTGCGCGCTGCGCCCGGCCGGATCGGCCCGCCTCATGAGCGGCTTCGCGGCCTTCGGAGACGATGCCATCACCTGGCACCGGCTCGTCTCGCTCAGCCCCTGGCCGCGCTACCGCATGGCCCGCGAGGTCTTCGAGGTCAACGCCTCGAGCCCGCGCGGCGCGGACGGGCGGGTCATCGACGTCAGCTGCACGGTGGGCGGCCAGAGGATCGAGCTGGCGATGCTCGAGGACTCCCACTCGGCGCTCGTGTCCTGGCTCGAGTCCGCCGCCCCCAGCCAGCCGCGGCTGTTCTGAGCGGCGCGCGCGGCCGGCCTGGGCGGGGGGCCAACGCCCCCGCCGCCGGGCCTCGCCGCCCGGGATGAGCGCCTGCGAGCCCCGCGTGCCACGCACTCACCGGGCCCCGGTAGGCTGCCCGGGTGCGCGTCGTCATTGCCTCCTGCTCCGTGGACTACTCCGGCCGCCTGGACGCCCACCTGCCTCAGGCGCGCCGCCTCATCATGGTCAAGGCCGACGGCTCGGTCCTCGTCCACTCCGACGGCGGCTCCTACAAGCCCCTGAACTGGATGAGCCCGCCCGCCCGCCTGAGCGAGGTCGAGCCCGACGCCGAGGACCTTCAGGCCGGTGTCACCGCCCGCTGGGAGGTGCGCGCCGCCAAGAGCGACGACCGCCTCATCATCCGCCTGTTCGAGATCGTCTCGGACTCCAGCGTCGAGCTCGGCGTCGACCCCGGCCTGACCAAGGACGGGGTGGAGGCCCACCTGCAGGAGCTCCTCGCGGACCAGCCCGAGGTGCTGGGCGCCGGATGGCGCACCGTGCGCCGCGAGCACCCCACGCCCATCGGCCCCGTCGACCTGCTCGTGCGCGACGCCGACGGCGGCGCCTGGGCGGTGGAGGTCAAGCGCGTGGGCGGCATCGACGGGGTCGAGCAGCTGACCCGTTACCTCGGCATGCTCGAGCGCGACCCCCTGCTCGCCCCGGTGCGCGGGGTCTTCGCCGCCCAGACCATCAAGCCGCAGGCCCGGGTGCTGGCAGAGGACCGCGGCATCCGCTGCGTCGTGCTCGACTACGACGCCATGCGAGGCCTCGACGACCCCACGGCCCGCCTGTTCTGAGGGCCACCGACCTCCCAGGCGCCGACCTGCCGACAGGAGCCCCGTGAACGCCACCTCAACCGGATCGCTGACCTCACTGCCCTCGGCCACCCTGCGCGAGGTCTCCCTCCTGCGGATCGTCGCCCAGGGGCTCGTGAGCGCCACCAGCGCGCCCGAGGTCACCGAGGCGGTGCGGCGCCAGCTGGCCATCCAGGGCCAGCAGGTCTCCGCGGTCCCCCACGCCCTGCTCTCACGCACCACGGGCACGGGGATGACGGATGTCGAGGCGGCCTTCGCCTGCGGACGCCTTGTGCGCTCCTGGCCCATGCGCGGCACCGTGCACATCACCACGGCTGAGGACCACCACTGGCTGCGCGAGGCCCTGGTGCACCGCTACGAGAGCCAGGCATACGCCCGCGAGGCCCAGCTGGGGCTCACGCCCGCGCAGGTGGACCGGGCGGCTGAGACCGCCCTGGCGCTCATCGTTGAGCAGGGGCCGGTGCCCCGGGCCCGGCTCATGGCGGCCTGGCAGGAGGCCGGGCTGCTGGCGCCGGGCGACGGGCCGGGCTCTGTCACAGCCGGCTCTCGGCGGCGCCGACACCTCCTGCTGCGCCTTCACTGGCAGGGCGTCCTCGTCCAGGGGCCGCGGGCCGGCAACGAGCACCTGGTGGTGGACGCCACGCGCCTGCCGGGACCACAGTCAGGGCCGGGCGGCAGCGGTGGCTGCGCCCGGGGAGGCTCCGGCCACCGCGCGGCGCTGGCGGAGATCGCCCGCCGCTACGCCACGAGCCATGGCCCGGTCACGGCCGCGGACCTGGCGCGCTGGACCGCCCTGCCCCTGACGCAGGCCGCCCAGGCCCTGGAGGACGCTGTCGAGGTGACGAGGGCCGTCGGCTACGCGGCTGGGGAGCCGTCCCCGGTGGAGCGAGGGCTCGTGCCCCTGGCCCGCGCGCGGGTGGAGGAGGGGCCCCGCGGCGCCCTCGTCATGGCGGGAGACGGGGCTGGGGCGCCGTCGGCGCGCGAGCGTGGCACCACCATGTACCTGCGCGAGGACCTGCCGGACCTCCTGTCGGGCTCGCGCCGCCAGGCCGCTGCCACGCTGTTCCTCGCCTCCTTCGATGAGCTGCACGTGGGGTACAAAGACCGTTCCTGCCTCACGGATGAGCAGGGCGAGCGACTTATCTGCCCGGCGGCCAACGGGATATTCCGGCCGCTGCTGGTGGACCGTGGGCGCGTGGTGGCGGTGCGGCCGGTGGGGCAGGGGCTCATCTGGGAGCGGTCGGCGCGGCGCTCGGCGCGCCTGGAGGCCGATGTCGACAGGGCGGTGCGGCGCATGGACGCACGGATGGCGTCCTGAGCGCAGGCACCCGCGCGGCTCGGGGCTCCCGCTCCGGGGAATCTCATATCCATCACAGGGTGTCAGACGTCAGACAACTGGCGGTCTGGGGCGTATGCTCGTGCCATGAGCACCGTCGCTTTCACTGGCCGAGTCGTCACCCCCTTCCAGATCATCGAGGACGGCCTTCTCGTCCTGTCCGGCTCCCACATCGCCTGGGTCGGCCCCTGCGAGGACGCCGAGCGCTTCGGCTTCGCCGAGGCCCTGGCCAGCGCCACCCCCGCTCCTGAGGGCGGCTACCTCCTGCCCGGCCTCGTTGACGTGCACTGCCACGGTGGCGGTGGCGAGTCCTTCCCCAACGCCGAGACGCCCGAGCAGGCGATGGTCAGCGTCCTCGAGCACCGCCGCCACGGCACCACCACCCTCGTCGCCTCCTGCGTCACCGCCGCCCCGGAGGTCCTCAAGGAGCGCACCAAGGTCCTGGCAGACCTGTGCGACGCCGGCGAGCTCGCCGGCATCCACTTCGAGGGCCCCTTCGTCTCCCACGAGCGCTGCGGCGCCCAGGACCCCACCTACATCATCGACCCCGACGCCGCCCTGACCCGCGAGCTCATCGAGCTCGGCCGTGGCCACGTCGCCACCATGACCATCGCCCCGGAGAAGCCCGGAGTCACGGGCGACGACGGGGTCGTCGCCGCGCTCATCGAGGGCGGGGCCCTTCCGTCCTTCGGCCACACCGACTCCGAGGCGGCCCCGGTGCGCGCCGGCATGGCCGACGCCTCCGAGCGCATCCAGGCCCGCGTCGAGGCCGGGCTGCCCGTGCGCTCGGGCCGTTCGACGGCCACCCACCTGTTCAACGGCATGCGTCCCATGCACCACCGTGCGCCCGGCCCGGTGCCGGAGTTCCTGGCCGCGGCCGTCGGCGGTGACTGCGTCCTGGAGATGATCGGCGACGGCACCCACCTGAGCCCGGCCATCGTGCTCGACATGTTCGAGACGCTGGGCCGAGAGAACGTCGTTCTCGTCACCGACGCCATGGCGGCGGCCGGCATGGCTGACGGTGACTACGTCCTGGGTCCCCAGGCCGTCAAGGTGGAGGACGGCGTCGCCTACGTCGCGGGCACGGACACGATCGCCGGCGGCACCTCTCACCTCCTCGACGTCGTGCGCACCACATGGAAGGGCGGGGTTGACCTTGTGGACGCCGTCTTCGCGGCCTCCTGCCAGGGCGCCGAGATCCTCGGTGACGACTCCGTGGGTGCCCTCGAGCCGGGCATGAGGGCTGACCTCGTCGTCACCGACGCCGATCTGCGCCCCGTAACCGTCCTGCGCCGTGGCCAGGAGGTGGAGTGAGGCCCGGCGGCGCGGCCGTCACCGCACCAGCCGCCGGTGCCAGCTGGGCCGCGCGCACGCTCATGGTGTTGGAGTGACGTCGAGAACCTGAGGATTTGCCCGGTATTCCGGGGAGCTCGCTCTGACCTTGAACACCGGTCCTCTGGCTCCCATGTGCATGAGGTTCTCCCGTGCACATGGGAGCCTCGGCATGTGAAGAGCCCGAACTGAGCATCTGCGGAATCACGCGGATCCGGCGCACCCCCGCGTCACATGAGCGTGCAACGCGGGTTGCGGCCCCACACGGTGCGTGACGTCACCGGCCGGGTAACGGGCCCGGCAAGCGCGGCCGCGAGCCTGCGTCAGCTGGGCAGCCCCAGCAGGCGGCGGGTGTAGACGGCCTGCCCCGAGTGCTGCGCCGCGTCGTCAATGACGGAGGCGAGCCGCACCGCCCGGGTCACGGGCGGCTCCCAGGAGCGGTCGACGACCTCGTCGAGCACCTGTGGTGTCAGGCCGCGAAGGTAGGAGCTGGCCAGCGCGTAGGCGCCGTCAAGGTAGGCGACGAGGGTAGCGAGGTCAGCGACCACCACCTGGGCGGCCTCCTCGGGCGTGTGGTGCCAGTCCTGCGTGTCGTCGGGCAGCGGCAGGGCGAGGGCGCGGTCGAAGCGCTCGCGGGAGCGGGACAGGACGTCAATGAGCATGTCAAGGGCCGTCATGGCCCGAGGCTAGCGCCCAGGCGCCCGCCCCGCTGATCCCGGCCGAGGCCTCAGGAGAAGACGACGGTGCGCCGGCCGTTGAGCAGCACCCGGTGCTCCGCGTGCCACTTGACCGCCTGCGCCAGGACCCTGCGCTCGACGTCCTGGCCCTTGCGCTGCAGGACGAGGGACGAGTCGGCGTGCGAGGCGCGGGTGACGTCCTGCTCGATGATGGGGCCCTCGTCCAGGTCCTCGGTGACGTAGTGGGCGGTGGCACCGATGAGCTTGACGCCGCGCTCATGCGCCTGGTGGTAGGGCTTGGCGCCCTTGAAGGAGGGCAGGAAGGAGTGGTGGATGTTGATGACGTTGCCGTGCAGCCGCTCGCACAGGGCGGGCGAGAGGATCTGCATGTAGCGGGCCAGGACGACGAGCTCGACTCCCAGCTCCTCGACGAGGCGCAGCAGCTCGGCCTCCGCTGCCTCCTTGGTCTGGCGGGTGACGGGCACGCAGTGGAAGGGGACACCGTAGAACTCGGCGACATCGCGCAGCGTCTCGTGGTTGCCGACGACGCCGACCACGTCGATGGGCAGGCCCTGGCTCTTGGCGCGGAAGAGCAGGTCGGACAGGCAGTGCCCCTCCTTGGACACCATGAGCAGGGTGCGCACGCGGCGGTCGGCCTCATCGAGGGCCCAGGTCATCTCGTAGGTGGCGGCGAGCTCGGCGAGGTCCGCCTCGAGCTCGCTGCGCGGCACACGGGTCAGGACTGTCACGCGCATGAAGAACAGGCCGGTCTCGTTGTCGCCGTACTGCTGGGACTCGGTGATGTTGCCGCCGCGGCGGGCGAGCGCGCCGGTGACGGCGTGGACGATGCCGGGGCGGTCCGGGCAGGACAGGGTCAGGACGAGGTGCTGGGCGTCGGCCACGGCGACGGCCTCAGCGGGGGCGGCGGTGATGGTCATGGCCGCAGGGTAGCCGCCTTCGGCGGTCTGCCTCGCCGGGGCGCCCGGCCGTGACGCCCAGGTCCGTGGTACCCGCCTGCGCCCGGTGGACACCGACGGTCTCGGGGTCACCGGGCGCCCTCGGGCCACGAGGCACCCGCGTGCCGGCGCAGGTACGCGGCGGCACGCGCCGGAGGCTAGCATGGGCACGTCGTCGCGACTGGCGCAGGTGGGCCAACCACCGGGGAGCGGCGGCGCTGCCGGGAGACCGGCACGGAGCAGTTGGTCGCCCGCCTGGGCCGATGCCGCAGCTGCCGGCGCGCGACGCCGGCGACGTCCGGACACCAAGGAGAACCATGACCGCCCCCACGGCCCTCAACAACATGCCCCTGGCGCAGCTCGACCCCGAGATCGCCGCCGTCCTCGACGGCGAGCTCGCCCGCCAGCGCGGCACCCTCGAGATGATCGCCTCGGAGAACTTCGTGCCCCGCGCCGTCCTCCAGGTGCAGGGATCGGTGCTCACCAACAAGTACGCCGAGGGCTACCCCGCCAAGCGCTACTACGGCGGCTGCGAGGTCGTCGACGTCGCCGAGTCCCTGGCCATTGAGCGGGCCCTGGCTGTCTTCGGCGGCGACTACGCCAATGTCCAGCCGCACGCCGGCGCCCAGGCCAACGCCGCAGTCCTGCACGCCCTGGCCGCCCCCGGCGACACCATCCTCGGCCTCGCCCTGCCCCACGGCGGCCACCTCACCCACGGCATGCGGATCAACTTCTCCGGCCGCCTCTACCACGCCACCGCCTACGGCGTGGACGAGACCACCCACCGCATCGAGATGGACCAGGTGCGCGAGGCCGCGCTGCGTGAGCGTCCCAAGGTCATCATCGCCGGGTGGTCCGCCTACCCGCGCCACCTGGACTTCGAGGCCTTCCGCTCCATCGCCGACGAGGTCGGCGCCTACCTGTGGACCGACATGGCGCACTTCGCCGGACTCGTCGCCGCCGGCCTGCACCCCAACCCCGTTCCCCACTCCGACGTCGTGTCCACCACCGTGCACAAGACCATCGGCGGTCCGCGCTCCGGAATGATCCTGTCCAGCCGTGGCCAGGAGCTGGGCAAGAAGCTTGACTCCGCGGTCTTCCCCGGCCAGCAGGGCGGCCCCCTCATGCACGCCGTCGCCGCCAAGGCCGTCGCCATGCGCATCGCCCAGACCGACGAGTTCCGCGACCGCCAGGCGCGCACCGTCGAGGGCGCCGCGATCCTCGCCGAGCGCCTGCGTGCCGACGACGTCAAGGCTGCCGGCATCAGCCTCGTCACCGGGGGCACGGACGTCCACCTCGTGCTCGTGGACCTGCGCGAGGCCGCCCTCGACGGCCAGCAGGCCGAGGACCTTCTCCACCTCGCCGGCATCACCGTCAACCGCAACGCCGTCCCCTTCGACCCGCGTCCGGCGCGTGTCACCTCCGGACTGCGCATCGGCACCCCGGCGCTGGCCACCCGTGGCTTCGGCGCCGCCGAGTTCACCGAGGTCGCGGAGATCATCGCCAACGTCCTCGTCGCCGGCGCCGCCGACCGGGCCGACGACGAGCTGCTGGCCGGCCTGCGGGCCCGCGTCGAGGCCCTGACCGAGGCCTTCCCGCTCTACGACGGGCTCGAGCAGTGAGAGCCCCCTGGGCGGGCGCCGCCCAGGTCCTCGACGGGACCGCGACGGCCGCGGCCATCAAGGTCGAGCTGAGGCAGCGGGTGGACGCGCTGCGTGCGCGCGGTCTCGTGCCGGGGCTGGGCACCGTGCTCGTGGGTGAGGACCCCGGCAGCGTGCGCTACGTGGCCGGCAAGCACGCCGACTGTGCCGAGGTCGGTATCGAGTCCCTCCGCGTGGACCTGCCCGCCACGGCCACCCAGGCCGAGGTCGAGGCGGCCATCGACCGGCTCAACGCGGACCCGGCCTGCACCGGCTACATCGTCCAGCTGCCGCTGCCCAGGGGCATCGACACCAACGCGGTGCTCGAGCGCATCGACCCGGACAAGGACGCTGACGGCCTGCACCCGACCAATCTTGGGCGTCTCGTCCTGCGCGGCAGCGAGCCGATCACCTCGCCGCTGCCGTGCACCCCGCGTGGCTGCGTCGAGCTCCTCACGCGCCACGGCATCGACCTCGCGGGCAAGAACGTGTGCGTCATCGGGCGCGGTGTCACCGTCGGCCGCACCATCGGGCTGCTGCTCATGCGCAAGGACGTCAACGCCACCGTGGACGTGTGCCACACGGGCACGGCGGACCTGGCCGAGCACGTGCGCCGTGCGGACGCCGTCATCGCGGCGGCCGGCAGCGCCGGGATCGTCACGGCGGACATGGTGCGCCCGGGCGCCGTCGTCCTGGACGTCGGTGTCTCGCGCGTGGTGGACCCGGCCACGGGCAAGGGCCGCATCATGGGGGACGTGGCCGAGGGCGTCGATCGCGTCGCCTCCTGGTTGTCCCCGAACCCCGGGGGAGTGGGACCGATGACGCGTGCCCTGCTGCTGGCGAACGTCGTCGAGACCGCCGAGCGGCTCGCCGGCTGAGACCCTGCCGGGCCCGCTCGGGAGCCGGTCTCCGGCTGGGCCGGCCCTGCGTGGGAGCCCGCTCCCGGCAGGGCCGGACGCCCGGTGGGCTCAGTTGCCCGGCCGGAAGTCCCGCCACAGCAGGCTGCCCGGCTCCATCTCGACGATCCGGACGTCGTCGACGCGCGCCCAGCGCGGGCCGTGGTAGAGCCAGGCCACGAGCTGCGAGACCGCGTCCGCCGGACCCTGGGCCAGCACCTCGACGTCGCCGTCGGACAGGTTGCTCACCCGGCCCACCAGCCCGAGCTGCTGCGCCTGCTCGGTGCAGTACCAGCGAAATCCCACCCCCTGAACCTGGCCCGACACGCGTGCGCGGATGGTGCGCAGGCGGGCGGCGCCGTCGGCCTGGGCGCCGGAGGGCGGGGGCGTGGGGCCGCTGGTGCGCCGACGGCCGAGGAGACCCATGCTCGCGCCCCTTACAGGACGTAGTCGACGACGAGGGGGGCGTGGTCGCTCCAGCGCTCGGCGTAGGAGGCGGCGCGATCCACCCGCACGGCGGTGCTGTGCCCGGCCAGCGCGGGCGTGGCCACCTGGTAGTCGATGCGCCAGCCGGCGTTGTTGTCGAAGGCCTGGCCCCGCTGCGACCACCACGTGTAGGGGCCCTGCTCCTCAGGGGCGAGGGCGCGGGCGACGTCGATCCAGCCCGAGGAGAACCAGGACTCGAGGTGGGCGATCTCCTCGTCCATGACCCCGGCGACCTTGTTGTGGTTCGGCCGCCAGTTCTTGATGTCCTGCGGCGAGCGCACGACGTTGAGGTCACCGGCCATGAGGACCTGGGGCCCGCCCTCAGCCGCCCGGGCGAGCAGTGCCGCCATACGCGCGTCGACAAGGTCGAGGTGGGCGTACTTCTGGTCCATCTTCTCGGTGCCGAGCTGGCCCGAGTGCAGGTAGGCGGACACGACGGTGAGGGTGGGGGCGCTCCCCGGCCCGGCCCCTGAGGGCAGGAGCTCCACCTCGAGCCAGCGCCCGGAGTCAACGTCGGGCTCCTCGGCACCGGGTGCGGCGACTCCGTAACGGACCTGTCCCGCAGTGAGGGGGGCGTCCTCGCGCACGGCCACGGCCACCCCCGCACGTCCCTTGATCCGGCACGGCCACACGACGCAGGCGTAGCCGGGCAGGAGCGCCGCGGCCGTCTCCTCGTCGGCGCGGACCTCCTGCAGGAGCAGGACGTCGGGGGCGCAGGACTCGATCCAGGAGGCCATGCCCTTGCGGGCGGCGGCACGGATCCCGTTGACGTTGACGGTGGCGATACGCATAGCCGTAGCCTACGTGGCGGTGAACGCGGCCTCATGGCGGCGGTGAGCAGGAGGGAGCGGGTATGAGCAGCACGAGCGGCCCTGGGCGCATGGGGCCTCCCGGCCCCGAGGAGGGGTCCCTGGCCCAGGTGCGGCGCGGACGTGCCGCGGCGGGGCGGCGCGTGTGGGTGGGGGCCGCGGTCATGGTCGTGGGGGCCCTGCTGCCTGTGCTCGCCAGCGTGCTCGACGGTGGTGGCGCCACAGCCTTGTGGCTGGTCTCCATGCCGACCTGCCTTGCGGGTGCCTCGCTGGCGGCCGTTGGCGTCCTGCGTCTGCGCAGCCTGCGCTCGCGCCTGCACGAGGACTGGGGGTGACCGGGCGTGGCGCCGGTGGCTGGGGCTGTGTCGCGACGTCGGGGGCTGTGTCGCGACGTCGGGGGCTGTGGCACGGCTGACCAGCGCGTGATCCGCCGGGCGGCAGGTGATCCGTCGGGAGAGAGGAGCCGACTGCCCCGGCCCCGCGCGTGTCAGAAACGAATGGCGTCGATAGGGCGGATGCGCACGGCGACGACTGCCGGAATGATGCCCGCCAGGGCGCCCACGCCGGAAGCGGCCGCCAGGCCGATCAGCGCCGCCGACATCGGGAAGGGCGGCCGGTTCGTGACCGTGAAACCGTTGAACAACGCGTCCAGCGGCACCACGCGCATCGCCACGATGGCCACACCGATGCCGATGATGCCCGCCACGACCGTCGCCACGACGGACTCCAGCATGATGGAGAAGAAGATGCGTCGGCTGGTCGCTCCGAAGGCCCGCCGCACGCCGATCTCGTGGATGCGCTGACGCACCGTGACCATCGAGATGTTGATGAGCCCCAGGGCACCCAGGACCATGATGAACACGCCGGCGGAGGTGACCACGAGCGTGAAGGTCCTGGCGAAGTCACCCATCGTGCCGAACTCGTTGTTCTGCGCCTGAGCGGAGTTGTGTCCGAAGACGGCGTTGAAGTGGTTCTTCATGAGGGTCTCCATCTCGGAGCCCTTGCCCACACCGGCCCAGACCTCGAGCGTGGGCACCGAGCGCTCGACGGTGGGCGGCAGCAGCCGGTAGTAGGGCGTGTCCAGCACCATGGCGGTCAGCTGCCCCTCGCACACCTCCTGGCCGGTCTGCGGATCGACGTAGCAGGCGCTGTCGCCGTCGCCCTTGAGGACCCCGACGATGGTGTACGTCGTGTCCACCGGCGCCAGCCCGCGCACCTGCAACGGGCCGGTGAGCTCCTGCACCCCCATGGCGTCGAGCACCTGCCGGCTAACGAGGATGGAGGGCGACAGGTCGTCCTCGTCGTCGGCGCTGAACCAGCGGCCCTGGAGCACCTGCGTGCGGTGCACGATGCCGTACCCGCCGGAGACGACGGTCGTGGACACGTTGGTCGGCATGCCTGCCAGGCTCAGGCGCAGCGTCGTCGTGTCACTGGTCGCCCAGTGGCTGATCCGGTAGCGCTCGATGAAGCCGGCGTAGGCGCGCTCAACACGCTCGGCGTTGCTCTGCCCCGCCGCGGCAGTGGCGACGTTCTCCGCGCCGCCACCTCCTACACCGGTTGCGCCGCCCCTTGCCGCCCCGGCTGCCAGCGCGGCCGCCCCGGCTGCCTGCGCGTCGGCGGGCGTGTCCGAGCCGGCTTGCCCCGACGGCGTGACGGTGAGCCGGACCGTGCCGGGACGTCCGTTCCACTGCTCCATGAGCTGGTCGTTGACGGCGGCGGAGACCTGGCCGAAGGCGATGACGAAGGTCATTGCCGCCACGGCCACGCCGACCCCGACGAGGGACAGCATGACGCGCAGCTTGCCAATGCGCAGCTGCGCCCATGCCTCGACCAGGGCGCCGACGGTGCCGGTGAGGACGCCGTTCACGCTCCGACCTCCTCAAGGCTCTCGAGCGAGCCCGGCTCGCGGTGGGCGATGTCGATGGGGGTGAGCACACCGTGCTCGAGGCGGTACTGGCTCGTGGCGCGGCTGGCCACCGTCAGGTCGTGCGTGATGATGATGAGGGCGGCGCCGGTCTCGTGGCACTGGCGCTCCAGCAGCCGCATGACCGTGGTGCCGGTGTCCACGTCCAGGGCACCGGTGGGCTCGTCCGCGAGGATGACCCGCGGCCTGCGGGCCAGCGCCCGGGCGATGGCGACGCGCTGCTGCTCACCGCCCGAGAGCCGGTCGATGCGCCCGCCGGCCTTGTCCGCGAGCCCGACGGCGTCCAGCAGCTCCTCCGCGCGGGCCTCGCGGCCCCAGAAGGCGAGGCCACGGTCGTAGAGCAGGGGGGCGGCGACGTTCTGCGTCGTCGTCAGTCCGGGGATGAGGTTGAAGGACTGGAAGACGAAACCGAAGGTCTGCCCGCGCAGGAGGGCGCGTCGGGTCTCGCCCAGCCCGGCGGTGTCGCGGCCGTCGATGCTGTAGGAGCCTGCCGAGGGCTGGTCGATGAGGCCGAGGATGTTGAGCAGGGTGGACTTGCCCGTGCCGGAGCGGCCGACGATGGCCACGTGCTCACCCGCACGCACGTCGAGGTCAACGCCGGTGAGGATGTGCAAGGGGCCCGAGTCAGGGACCTCGAAGGTCCGGGCGATGCCCCTGAGACTGAGGACCGGGGTGCTCACAGGTACTCCCGGCCGTTCTCGTCGTAGCAGGCGTACTGGTCGCAGCTGTTGGGCTCCCCGGTGCGCACGACGTCCTTGCCGGGCACGAAGAGGAGGATCTGCTCCCCCTCGCTCAGCCCGTCGGTCACCTGGATCGAGGAGCCGTCGTTGATGCCGAGCGTGACCTGGCGCTTCTCAGCGAGGTCGGGCCTGGTAGGGTCGGTCACCACCCACACGTTGCCGGTGCCGCTGGCGCCCTCGACGGCGGTCACCGGCACGATGAGGGCACCGGTGGCGGAGCCGGCGTCGATTCCGATGGTGACGGGAAGGCCCGGAAACACCTTCTGGGAGGAGGCGATGGGGCAGCGGACCTCGACGCTGGTGCCGTCCGAGGGCGTGGACGATCCCTCCGGCGTCGTCTGCTTCTGCGTCTTGGTGCCGATGGTGAGGTTCTGGCACTCGAAGGGGGCAGGGCCGCCCTCCAGGCTGAGCACCGCCGTTGTGGGGGCGTTGGTCAGCTGGTACTGCTGTGAGGGGGTGATGGTCCCGACGGCGGAGTAGGTGCCCGGCGAGACGGTGGCGACGACCATGCCGATGGTCGTGTCCTGCCCCTCGATGACGTTGAAGGAGACGACGCCGTCCGCGGGGGCGTAGACGGTGGCCCAGGTGACCTTGTCCGCCACCCGGACCTGGGTGATGCTGCCGTCCTCGCCGACCTCCTGGACGGGCTCCTGGGGCTCAACCTTCTTGAGATAGAGCAGGGGAGACCCGGCGGTGACGTAGGAGCCCTTGGTGACCTCGAAGGAGTCCACGACGCCGTTGAGGGTGGCCTGCACCTGAAGGGCGGCGTCCTCGACCACCTGCCCCTTGACGTTGACGGTGTTGGAGATGTCCCCGATGACCGCCTGGGTGGTCTGGGTAGTGACCTCGTAGGAGGGGGTCGGGCCCGTGGAGGCCTCGTCGCCGCTGTCGGGGAAGAAGGCGATCTTGGTCAGCGCGACGGCGATGACGAGCGCGATGAGGACCTTGAGGGTGGGAAGGACGTGACGCTTCACAGAGCTCCTCCGGGGCGGCGAGGACGCGGGAATGACACCTGAAGGCTAGGACAGGTGCCCCGGGCCTCATCTCATCCCCGGGGATGAGATCGCCCTCAGGGGGCGTGCGGCCGTCAGGGCGCCGCTGCCGTGCCCTGACGGCCGACGTCGGCCCCTCCGGCGCCGGGCTGCGGGTCAGGCGAGGCGGCCCGCGGGCGCCGAGGGCACGGCGTTGAGGAAGGCGGGCGGTGTGAAGCCGGCCTCGGCGTAGGCGGCGACGACGGCGCGGGCCACCTCGTCCACCTTGTCAGCGTCCACCAGCGCGATGGCGGAGCCGCCGAAGCCGCCTCCCGTCATCCGGGCGCCGTGGGCGCCGGCGGCGCGGGCGGCCTCGACGGCGAGGTCCAGCTCCGGGCAGGTGCACTCGTAGTCGTCCCTGAGCGAGTCGTGGGAGCCGTTGAGCAGTGCGCCGACCTGGGCGAGGGTGTCCCCGGCCAGCGGCCGGCCCTCCTGCAGGAGGGCGATGAGACGGCGGGTGCGGTCGATCTCGGTGACGACGTGGCGCGTGCGCATGACGAGCTCGGCGGCGCTGTCCTCACCGCAGGCGGCCAGGCGCGCCAGGGCATGGTCCAGGCCGTTGACGTCGATGTCCGCCAGCAGCTGCACACCCAGGACCTTGGCCGAGCGCTCACAGGCGGCGCGGCGGGCGCCGTACTGCCCGTCCACGAGGGAGTGCTTGGCCCTGGTGTCGATGACGAGCAGGGCGAGCCCGGCGGGGGCCAGGTCGAAGGGCACCTGGGTGGTCTCGCCGGTGCGGCAGTCGAGCCCGAGGGCGTGGCCCTCATGGCAGCGCAGGGAGGCGGACTGGTCCATTCCCCCGGTGGGGGCGCCGGCCATCTCGTTCTCCGCACGCACGCACGAGCGCACGAGGCGGGCGCGCCCGGCGTCGTCGGGCTCCTGCGCCGTCCCCGCCAGGCCCAGGCCGCAGACCTCGTCCAGGGCGACGCAGGTGGAGGCCTCCAGGGCCGCGGAGGAGGACAGGCCGCCGCCCAGCGGCACGCAGGAGTACAGGGCGGCGTCGAAGCCGGTGAGCGGGCCGAGGCCGTCCTGCTCAAGGGCCCAGGCGACGCCTGCGACGTAGGCGTTCCAGTGCCTCACCTCACCGGGCGTTCCCTTGGGCCCGATGGCGTCGAGGTCGAGCACGTCCACCGTCTCACGCGTCTGCGGGGACACGAGCCGGATCGTGCGGTCCTCACGCCGCCGCAGCGCCAGGTGCGCGCGGTGGGGCAGGGCGATCGGCAGGGCGAGGCCGCCGTTGTAGTCGGTGTGCTCACCCATGATGTTGACGCGGCCGGGCGCGTACCACACGCCGTCGGGCTCGGTGCCGAACACCTCGCGAAAGAGCGTGGTGGCGGCAGTGTGGCCCTCCTCGGGGGTGAGGGCGGGGGAGAAGACGGGGGCGGTGGCTGCGGTGCCAGGGGCGGGCGTGCTCTCGTGCGGCATGGTGTCATCTTGCCAGAGCAGGGCCCCGGGGTTCATCTCTCCGGGGTGGCCGGCGCCGGTCCGATAGGCTGTGGGGTGGCTGGCACGTCGCGGCCCGCCCGGCTGCGGTCCGCAGTGCGAGACGGGCCACCGCCGCCCGGGACGCAGGTGAGGAGGAGCTGTGGAGGTTCCTGAGACCGACGCGCACCAGTGCGTCGTGGGGGTGACCGTTCCCCTGCCGCAGCCGTGGGCCTCGCAGGTGCGGGTGGTGCGGCTCGACGCCGGGGACCCCCTGGCCCTGTCGATCCCGCCGCACGTCACCCTCGTGCCGCCCACCGCGGTCGCCTCGCGCCGTCTGCCGGAGGTGCGCGCGCACGTGGCCCGCGTCGCCGGGGTCACGGCGCCCTTCCTGTGCGAGGTCGGGGGAGCCGGCTCGTTCCGCCCAGTCAGTCCTGTGGCCTACCTGGCCGTCGGTGACGGCGCCGCCGAGCTCGACGCCCTGCAGGCCGCCCTGCGCGCCTCGACGGGCCCCCTGGCCGGCAACCTGCGATTCCCCTTCCACCCGCACCTCACGCTCGCCCACGAGGTCGATGACGAGGCCCTGGACGACGCCCTCGCCGCCGCGGAGGGCATCCGCGGCCAGTTCGTCGTTGACTGCGTGCGTCTGGACCGGATGGGGGACGACGGCGTGTGGCAGCTGCTCGACGTCGTGCCCCTGGGCGGCGCTCCCGCGCGCGAGTGAGCCTGTCCCGGGCCTGTGGGGCCCGCCCGGACCGGGGCCGGTGCGGCCGGCCCTCGGACCCCTCGATCCGCCGGGGCCGACGGCGGTGCCCGGTAGCCTGGGGTGGTGTCCGACAACACCGCCGCGGGCCTGAGCGCCCCCCTTATCCACGCCATCATCCCCGCCGGAGGCGCAGGCACCCGGCTGTGGCCGCTGTCCAGGCGCCACCACCCCAAGTTCCTTCTCGACCTCACCGGCACGGGACGGACCCTCATCCAGGGCACCGTGGCCCGTCTGGAGGCGGTGGCCTGCACGACGACGGTCGTCACCGGCAGTGCGCACCTGGCGGCCGTGGCCGAGCAGCTGCCGGGCGTGCCGTGCGAGAGGCTGCTGGCTGAGCCGAGCCCGCGCGACTCCATGGCCGCCATCGGCCTGGCCGCCGCCGTCATCGCCCGCCGCCACGGGCGCGAGGCGGTCGTCGGCTCCTTCGCCGCGGACCAGACCATCGCCGACGAGCCCGCCTTCCACGCCGCCGTCCGCCAGGCCGCCCTCCTGGCCCAGGCGGGCTGGGTCGTCACCATCGGCGTCGAGGCCACCGGCCCCTCGACCGCTTTCGGCTACATCCGCGCCGGCGAGCCCACCGAGGTGCCCGGCGCCCCCGACGGGCGCCGCGTGCTCGGCTTCACCGAGAAGCCCGACGCCGCGACCGCCGCCCAGTACCTGGCCACCGGTGACTACCGCTGGAACGCCGGCATGTTCGTCGCCCGCGCCGGCGTCCTGCTCGATCACCTCGCGCGGCTCAGGCCCGCGCTGGCCGAGGGCATCGAGCGCATCGCCGCCGCCTGGGACACCCCGCAGCGCCAGGAGGTCCTCGAGCGCGTGTGGCCGGGGCTGGAGAGGATCGCCATCGACCACGCCATCGCTGAGCCGGTCGCCGCGGCCGGAGGGGTGGCGACCGTGCCCGTCTCCATGGGCTGGGACGACGTCGGTGGCTTCGACGCGCTCGTCGGGCTCGTCCCCGTGCAGGAGCAGGGCCCGGCTGCCGGCGCCGCCGTCCTGGCGGGTGTCAGCGGGGCGGAGGGCACCCAGGCGGCCGGTGAGGTGACGGCTGTGGGCTCGGCCGGCTCGCTCGTCGCCTCCACCACCGGCCGCCGCGTCGTGCTGCTGGGGGTTCCCGGCCTCGTCGTCGTGGACACCCCCGACGCGCTGCTGGTGACCACACCGGGGCAGGCGCAGGCGGTCAAGGGGGTCGTCGACGGGCTCAGGGCCGAGGGGCGCGACGACCTCCTGTGAGCGACTGGGCCCCCTGACGGTCCGCCGTGTGCGACCATGGTCCCCACGAGCCCACCACGTGACCACCTGCCCCGGACCGGGGAGGCTTGCTCTCCAGCCTTGAGGACGAGGCTCTCCGGCCGGGTGCCCCGGGGCCACGTCCCCCACCCCGACCGGAGGTCCCACTGTGAAGACGAAGAAGCCTTACTACGCCCTGGTGCTCGGCCTGGTGGCCGCCCTGGGCCTGGCCGCCTGCGGCAGCGCGCCGACTGACTCCACGTCCGCCCCGGCCTCGAACTTCAAGGCCTGCATGGTCTCCGACGAAGGAGGCTTCGACGACCAGTCCTTCAACCAGTCCGGTATGGAGGGCATGCAGCGGGCCAAGGCCGAGCTCGGCGTCGAGATCGTCGGCGTCGAGTCGAGCTCGGACGCCGACTTCCAGCCCAACATCGACTCGCTCATTCAGCAGGACTGCAACCTCATCATCGGCGTCGGCTTCGTCATCGCCCCCGCCCTGACCGAGGCCGCCCAGGCCAACCCTGACATCCAGTTCGCCATCATCGACTCCTCCTTCCAGTCCGCCGACGGCACGACCATCGAGCTGGACAACGGCAAGCCGCTGTCCTTCAACACCGCCGAGGCCTCCTACCTCGCCGGCTACGTCGCCGCGGGCACCACCAAGACCGGCACCGTCGCCACCTACGGTGGCGTCGCCATCCCCACCGTCCAGATCTTCATGGAGGGCTACGCCCAGGGCGTCGCCAAGTACAACGCGGACCACGGCACCCACGTCCAGGTCCTGGGCTGGGACCCGGCCAACCCGGACGCGGGCTCCTTCACCGGTGACTTCACCGACACCGCCAAGGGCCAGCAGCTGACCCAGCAGTTCCTGTCCCAGGGCGCGGACATCATCCTGCCGGTCGCCGGCCCCGTCGGCCAGGGCACCCTCGCCGCCCTCCAGGACTCGGGCTCGTCCAGCAACGCCGCCATCTGGGTTGACGCCGACGGCTACCACACCACCGAGTTCGGCTCCTTCATGCTCACGAGCGTCATCAAGGAGATCGGCAACGCGGTCTACGACACCATCGAGCAGTCCGCCAAGGGCAAGTTCACCAACGAGCCCTACGTCGGCACCCTCGAGAACGGCGGCGTGTCCATCGCCGACTACCACGACTGGGCCTCCAACGTCCCCGCCGACGTCAAGAAGGGCGTCGAGGAGATCAAGCAGCAGATCATCGACGGCACCCTGGACGTGTCCACCGCCTACGACCCCTCCTGACCTGCGGCCCGGCACCCGCCGCAGCGCAGGTCCCTCGTGAGACATGACCCCCTGACCCGCCGCTGACGCCGCCGCCCCCCGGGCGGCGGCGTCAGCGTGCCACCGGTGCGTCCCGCGAGGCGACGCACCACATCCTCCAGCCCCTGACCGGGCGCCGACCCACGACGGAAGCGAGCACGCGTGCAGCTCGAGCTACGCGGGATCACGAAGGTCTTCGGACCGCTCGTGGCCAATGACCACATCGACCTCACGGTCGAGCCGGGACAGATCCACGCCCTCCTGGGAGAGAACGGCGCCGGCAAGTCCACCCTCATGAACGTCCTGTACGGGCTCTACCAGCCCGACGCCGGGCAGGTCCTCATCGACGGCGAGCCGGTGCGCTTCTGCGGCCCTGGTGACGCGGTCGCTGCCGGCATCGGCATGGTCCACCAGCACTTCATGCTCGTGCCCGTCTTCACGGTCGCTGAGTCCGCGGCCCTGGGCTACGAGCCCACCGGGCGCCTGGGCGGCGTCATCGACGCCCGGGCCGCAGCAGCCAAGGTCCGCCAGATCTCAGAGCGCTTCGGTTTCGACGTGGACCCCGACGCCTACATCGAGGACCTGCCCGTCGGTGTCCAGCAGCGCATCGAGATCCTCAAGGCCCTCTCACGCGACGCCAAGGTCCTCATCCTCGACGAGCCCACCGCCGTGCTCACCCCGCAGGAGACCGACGAGCTCATGGACATCATGCGGGACCTCAAGGCCTCGGGCACCTCCATCGTCTTCATCACCCACAAGCTGCGCGAGGTCCGCGAGGTCGCGGACACCATCACGGTCATCCGCCGTGGCAGGGTCGTCGGCACCGCCGCCCCCACCGCCTCCCAGGCCGAGCTCGCCGGCATGATGGTGGGGCACGACGTCTCCCTCACCGTGGACAAGGAACCCGCCGTCCCCGGTGGGGTGGGCCTGAGCCTCGAGGGGCTGAGCGTCGTCGATGACGACGGCGCCCTCCTGCTCGACGACGTCACCCTCACGGTGCACGAGGGCGAGGTCCTCGGCGTCGCGGGTGTCCAGGGCAACGGCCAGACCGAGCTGAGTGAGGTCATCCTCGGCCTCAGGCGGCCCTCGGCCGGCACGCTGTCCATCGGCTCCACGGAGCTCACCCGCCTGAGCGTGCGCCAGCGCCTGGCCGCCGGCCTGGGCTTCGTCCCCGAGGACCGCTCCACCGACGGCCTCGTGGCAGGCTTCTCGGTCGCCGAGAACATGATCCTGGACCGCTTCGACGACCCCGCCTTCGGGGCCGGTCCGGCCCTCAACCCCGCTAAGGTCCGCGCCCACGCCGAGCGCCTGCGCGAGGAGTTCGACGTGCGCGTCAGCGACGTCGGCGACCCGATCTCCACCCTGTCGGGCGGCAACGCGCAGAAGGCGGTCCTCGCCCGTGAGCTCTCCCGCCCCCTCAGGGTTCTCGTGGCCTCCCAGCCCACCCGCGGGCTCGACGTCGGCTCCATCGAGTTCGTCCACAAGCGCATCGTCCGTGCGCGCGACGGCGGCACGGCCGTCCTCATCGTCTCCAGCGAGCTCGACGAGATCTACTCGCTCAGCGACCGCATCGCCGTGATGTACAAGGGCCGCGTCGTCGGCGTCGTCCCACCTGACACCCCGCGGGACGTCCTGGGCCTCATGATGGCCGGCGTACCGCTCGACCAGGCCCTGGCCTCCGCCGGCGCCGGCCAGGACACCCAGGACACCGAGGAGAAGTGATGAGCGAGAGCACCTGCCGCGCCGCGGGCCGGGACGGGTCCCAGCCCGGCCTGGCACGCCAGATCGCCGAGTCCAACGGCCTCATGGGGGTCCTGGCCGTCCTCAGCGCCCTCATCGTCGGCTCCGTCCTCATCCTGGTCGCCGACGACGACGTGCGTGTGACCGCCGGCTACCTGCTGGCACGGCCCTCGGACTTCCTGGGCGCCTGCGCCACCTCCCTCGGCGAGGCCTACTCCGCGCTCCTGCGCGGTGGGCTCCTCGACTGGCGGGCCTCGTCCCCCGAGCGCATGTGGCGCCCGCTGACCGAGACCCTCGTCAACGCCACCCCGCTCATCTTCGCGGGGCTGGGCATGGCGGTCGCCTTCCGCTCAGGACTGTTCAACGTCGGGGGCCAGGGGCAGATCATCCTCGGGGCCGTCGTCGGCGGCTACGCCGGCTTCGCCTGGGACCTGCCCGCCGGGCTGCACCTGCTTGTGGCGGTGCTCGGCTCCCTCCTCGGGGGCGCCCTGTGGGGCGCGGTCCCCGGCCTGCTCAAGGCCACCACCGGTGCCAGTGAGGTCATCACGACCATCATGCTCAACTCCATCGGCGCCTACCTCATCGCCCACATGCTCACCCTCAAGGCCTTCATCGGGGCGGGCAACTCCAACCCCCGCTCCCTGCCGGTGGGCGCGGGCGCCACCTACCCGCTGCTGCTGGGCCCCTCCTTCAGGCTGCACGCCGGGTTCCTCCTGGCGCTGCTGGCCGCCTGGTTCGTCTGGTGGCTCCTGGAGCGCTCGACCCTCGGGTTCCAGCTGCGCGCCACGGGTCTCAACCCCGAGGCCGCCCGCACCGCGGGCATCAGCGTCCCGCGCGTCACGGCCCTGGTGATGATCATCTCCGGCGCCCTGTGCGGGCTGGCTGCCACCGGCCCGGTCCTGGGCACCCAGAAGTACCTCACCGCCTCCATCGCCGGCTCCATCGGCTTCGACGCCATGACGGTGGCGCTGCTGGGCCGCTCCAAGCCGCTGGGAACGGTGCTCTCCGGCATCCTCTTCGGCGGTCTCACCGCGGGCGGCACCCTCATGCAGGCCGCCACCGGCACCCCTATCGACATCGTCCTCATCCTGCAGTCCACCATCGTGCTGTTCATCGCGGCCCCGCCCCTGGTGCGTGCCGTCTACCGGCTGCCGGTCCCCGGCTCCTACGCCCGTAACCGCGAGACCCAACGCCTGGAGGCTGAGGCCGCCACGCCCGCGCCCCACGCACCCGGACAGGAGGCCTGAGCCGTGCCCGTCACCACCACCCGCAGCGCCGCAGCAGGCACCGGCCCGGCCGCCGCCCTCGCCCCCGTCTCCTGGAAGGCCCCGGCCACCGGCGTCGTCGCGGCGGCCCTCACCGCCCTCATGGCGGCCACCTCCCACGGCAGCACCCGCTTCCAGCTCGCCACCAGCGCCGACTTCTTCCAGATCCCGGTGCTCACCCTGCCCGCCCGCCCCGTCATCCTCGTCATGACGCTGGCGGCCGCCGCCGCGACGGCCCTGGCCCACCGCCGGGCCCTGGCCCGTGCCACGGTCCCCACCTGGGTCGTCGCCACCATGGGGACCGCTTTCGTCATCGCCTTCCTCACCTGGGCCGGGGCAGGGCGGGACACGCTCATCCCCCTCGTGACGATCCTGTCCTCAACGGTCGCCCTGAGCGTGCCCCTCGTCTTCGGCGGCCTGGCCGGCGTCGTCGGGGAGCGTTCGGGCACGATCAACATCGCTATCGAGGGCCAGCTCCTCGGTGGTGCCTTCCTCGCGGCCGTGGCCGCCTCCGTCACGTCCAACGCCTGGGCCGGCCTGCTCGCCGCACCCGTGGCGGGCATGGCCGTCGCCCTGCTGCTGGCGCTGTTCGGGCTGAGGTACCGGGTCAACCAGGTCGTCGTCGGTGTTGTGCTCAACGTGCTCGTCTCGGGCCTCACCGGCTTCTTCTTCTCCACCTTCCTGGCGGACTCCAGCACCCTCAACCGGGCCATGCGCCTGCCCACCATCGCCATCCCCCTGCTGAGCCACGTGCCCGTCCTCGGCCCGGTGCTCTTCAAGCAGACGGTGCTCGTCTACGCCCTGTACGTCGTCGTCGGCGTGCTGTCCTTCATGCTCTTCCGCTCCCGCTGGGGCCTGCGCATGCGGGCCGTGGGCGAGCACCCCAAGGCGGCTGACACGGTGGGGATCAAGGTGATGCGCACCCGCGTCAACAACCTCGTCCTGGGCGGCGCCCTGGCCGGGCTCGGCGGCGCCTTCTTCACCGTCGGATCGGGCCTGCGCTTCACCGAGGACATGAGCGGCGGCAACGGGTACATCGCCCTGGCCGCCATGATCCTGGGCGCGTGGAACCCGTTGGGGACCTTGTACGCCTCGCTCCTGTTCGGCTTCGCCACCGCCGTCGGCCAGACCCTCGGCGTCATCGGCTCACCTATCCCGGCCAACGTCGTCCTCATGATCCCCTACGTCGTGACGATCCTCGCTGTCGCAGGCTTCGTGGGCAAGGTCCGCGCCCCCGCCGCGGAGGGCGTGCCCTACCCGTGAGACGGCGGTGGGCACAGCGGCCCGTCCGCCGGGGTGCGGGCCGAGGCGGTATATGTTTCAGCACCACACCCCGGGCGAGACAGGAGCTGGCACGCGCATGAGCACCCAGACCGTGGCGACGGCGACCACCAGCGGCGGCAGCCTGGGACGCAGCGTGAGCCCGCAGGACGTTGACGACGCCCTGTGGGCACGGCTGACCGGCCTGGCCCGCGAGGCCATGACCTACGCCTACGCCCCCTACTCCCGCTTCAAGGTCGGGGCCGCCGCCGTCGCCGAGGACGGCCGGCTCGTCTCCGGCTGCAACATCGAGAACGCCGGCTACGGCCAGACGCTGTGCGCCGAGTGCGGCCTCGTGTCCGAGCTCGTGCGCACCGGCGGTGGGCGGCTCGTCGCCTTCGCCTGTGTGGACGCGCGCGGGGAGCGCTGCGCCCCCTGCGGTCGCTGCCGCCAGACCCTGTCCGAGCACGCCCACCCTCAGATGCTGCTGCTCATGCCCGCCGGGACCATGACCATCGACGAGGTCCTGCCCGGACGCTTCAGCGTCGGTGACATGGCCCTGGTCGATGGTGCCGTCGCCCCCGCGGAGGCCAACGGCGCCGCCGACCACTGAGCCCGACCGCGCCGACACCGACCCAGGAGGACCGCATGCCCACCGCACCCGCCGTCGAGCCCTTTGACGCCGTCGAGGTCATCGCCGCCAAGCGCGACCGTCAGCGCCTGACCGACGCCCAGATCGACTGGGTCGTCGGTGCCTACACCCGCGGCGTCGTCGCCGAGGAGCAGATGAGCGCCCTGGCGATGGCGATCTACCTCAACGGCATGGACCCGCGCGAGACCGCCCGCTGGACCGACGCCATGATCCGCACCGGCGGGCGCATGGACTTCTCCGGCATCGGCCGGCCCACCGCGGACAAGCACTCCACGGGCGGTGTGGGCGACAAGACGACCCTGCCGCTGGCGCCGCTCGTCGCCGTCTTCGGCGTGAGCGTGCCCCAGCTGTCGGGCCGCGGCCTCGGGCACACCGGTGGGACCCTGGACAAGATGGAGTCCATCCCCGGCTGGCGCGCGGCCCTGAGCAACGAGGAGGTCCTCGACATGCTCGGCCCCTCAGGCCCGGGTGCCGTCATCTGCGCGGCCGGCAGCGGGCTCGCCCCTGCCGACAGGAAGCTCTACGCCCTGCGCGACACGACGGCCACCGTCTCCTGCGTGCCGCTGATCGCCTCCTCGATCATGAGCAAGAAGATCGCCGAGGGCACCGGCGCCCTCGTCCTGGACGTCAAGGTGGGCTCCGGGGCCTTCATGAGGGACATGGACACGGCCCGCGAGCTCGCTGGGACGATGGTCTGCCTGGGCACGCAAGCCGGGGTCACGACCCGCGCGCTGCTGACCGACATGTCCACCCCGCTGGGCCTGACGGCCGGCAACGCCCTCGAGGTGCGCGAGAGCCTGGAGGTCCTGGCCGGCGGCGGTCCCGCCGACGTCGTCGGGCTCACCCTGGCGCTGGCCACCGAGATGCTGGACGCCGCCGGGCGCCCCACGGGTGAGGATGAGCTGCGTGCCGCGCTCGCGGACGGGCGGGCCATGGACGTGTGGCGCCAGATGGTCCGCCGCCAGGGCGGCGACCCCAGCGCGCCCCTGCCAGTGGCCCCGGAGACCGAGGTCCTCACGGCGGGAGAGGACGGCGTGCTCACCGGGCTCGACGCCCTCAAGGTCGGGCTCGCCGCCTGGCGCCTGGGTGCGGGACGGGCCCGCAAGGAGGACCCGGTCCAGGCGGTGGCCGGCGTCGAGCTGCACGCCAAGCCAGGCGACGCCGTGCGCAGGGGCCAGTGCCTGCTCACCCTGCACACCGCCACACCCGAGCGCTTCGCGCGGGCCGTGGAGGCCCTGGAGGGTGGAGTCACGATCAGCCCGGCCGGGTCGCCCGCCGCCGCCGAGGCGGTGGCCCGCCGCGAGGCCGGGGTTGTGCTCGGGCGCCTGGCCTGAGCCCCGTCCAGGCGTGCCTCAGGCCAGGCGCCCGGCGGGACGGCCCACAGCGGGCCGCCTAGGCTGGTCGCGCAGCCCCGCTGACGAGGAAAGGACCCGCCGTGCCCAGCCGCCGCGACATCGCCGCCATCATCGACCACACCCTGCTCACGCCCGAGGCGACGGGGGAGCAGGTGGCCGCCCTGGTCGTGCAGGCCGCCGAGCTGGGGACCTTCAGCGTGTGCGTGAGCCCCAGCCAGCTGCCCGTCGAGGTGCCCGACGGGCTTAGGGTGGCCACGGTCTGCGGCTTCCCGTCGGGGGCCCACGCGACCGCGGTCAAGGTGGCCGAGGCGGCGGACGCCGTCGCCAAGGGGGCCGACGAGGTGGACATGGTGGTCAACCTCCGCCAGGTCAAGGAGCACGACTGGGAGGATGTCGAGGCGGAGGTGCGGGCGGTCAAGGCGGCCGTCGGCGCCGCCCTGCTCAAGGTCATCATCGAGTCGGCGGCGCTCACCGACGAGGAGGTCGTCGCGGTGTGCCGAGCCTGTGAGCGAGGCGGCGCGGACTACGTCAAGACCTCCACCGGCTTCCACCCCGCCGGCGGCGCGAGCACCCACGCGGTGCGCCTCATGCGCCAGACGGTGGGTGAGCGCCTGGGCGTCAAGGCCTCGGGGGGCATCCGCACGGCCGAGGCCGCCCTCGCCATGGTCGAGGCCGGGGCCACCCGCCTGGGGGTGTCCTCCACGGTGTCCATCCTCGACGGCCTGGAGGACTGAGCCCACGTCCGCAGGGCCCGGTGCCGCCCGCTGTGCCCGGTGCCGCCCGCGCCAGGGAAGGCGCGTGGGTGAGAGACACGGCACACTGCCGCCAGGGCTCCACACCAAGTTGAATGTTTCGGGTACCCGAAATAATCTGAGGCTTATGAGAACCGCTGCCAGGACCCTTGGACGCGCCGCCTCGGCGGTCGCCGCCCTCGCTCTCGCCGTCGCCACCCTCGCCGCCTGCGGCGCCTCCGGGCCCGGAGGCAAGGTCAACCCCGAGGCCACGACGATCCACGCCGTCGCCTCCACCACCCAGATCTGCGACTACGTCACCCAGCTGGCCTCCGGTGGCACGGACCTGTCCTTCTCGCGCACCGGCGCCGATGGCACCACCGCCGAGCTCGGGGCCGACCCCGCCACCGCGGCCGTGCGCCTGACCCTCACCTGCCTGCTGGCCCCCAACGCCTCCGCCCACGAGCACGAGATGACCGCCGCCCAGTCGGCCGCCCTCGCCGAGGCCGACCTCTTCCTCGTCAACGGCGTGGACCTCGAGCACTTCCTCGACGACGCGATCGCCTCCACGGGCTTTAACGGCACGATGGTCGTCACCTCCGGTGTCCTGACGGCCGACGACGTCGACCACCCCGGTGCGAGCAGGCAGGCCGAGGCCGCGCTGCCCTACACCATCGACCGCGGCACCCAGGCCGTGGACGTCGCCCCCTGGCCCTTCGCCCCCGACCCGGGCCAGCAGGCCGAGTTCCGCTACGACCCCCACGTGTGGACCAACCCCCGCAACGCCGCCGTCCAGGTCGCCAACATCGGTGCCGCCCTGGCCGCCGTCGCCCCCGAGGCCGCCGACACCATCAACGGCCACGTCAACGCCTACGCAGACCTCCTGCGCACCCTCGACACGTGGGCCGGGCAGAGCCTGGGAACCGTCCCCGCCGCGCACCGCGTCCTGTTCACGAGCCACGACGCCTTCGGCTACCTCTCCGCGGCCTACGGTATCCGCTTCGAGGGCGCCGCCATGAGCGACTTCAACGCCCAGCAGGACGCCACCGCCCAGAAGATCCAGGCGACGGCCGACGCCATCACCGCCTCCGGCGCCGTGGCGATCTTCGCCGAGAACTCCAACAACCCTGAGTCCGTCGAGAAGGTCGCCGCCCTCGCGGGCGTGCGCGCCGTCATCGGCGACGAGGCCCTGTACGGCGACTCGCTCGGCGCACCCGGTTCCGACGGCGAGACCTACATCGGCTCCATCCTGCACAATGTCACCAACCTCACCACCGTCTGGGGAGGCACCGCCTCCGAGGTCCCCGCCGCGCTGGCCCCCTGGGCCCCCACCGACGTCGTCCAGCCCTGACCACCGGAGACAGACCGCCATGACCACCGCCGAGCAACCGACCGCCGCCACGGGGCACGAGCCCGAGGACACCGCCCTCGTGCTCACCGACCTCGCCCTGGCCTATGGGCGCGCCCCCGTCCTCACCGGCGTCACCGGCACCCTGCGCGCGGGGCAGGCCCTGGCTCTCGTCGGCCCCAACGGCTCAGGCAAGACGACGCTGCTGCGCGCGCTGCTCGGCATGGTCCGCATTGTCAACGGCACCGCTGTCGTCAACGGTCAGGACCCCGGCCGGGCCCCGGCTGGCAGCATCGGCTACGTCCCGCAGGTCGCGGACCTCGACCCGACCTTCCCCGTCACGGCCCTCGACGTCGTCCTCATGGGCACCATCTCCGCCCTGGGCCCGCTGCGGCGCCCGGGGCGCAGGCAGCGCGAGCGCTCCCGCCAGGCCCTCGAGGCCGTCGGGCTCTCGCACCTCGCCGGCAGGCGCTTCGGCGAGCTGTCAGGAGGCCAGCAGCAACGGGTCCTGCTCGCCCGCTGCCTGGCCTCCCGTCCCCGCCTCGTCCTGCTCGACGAGCCCTTCAACGGCCTTGACCAGCCCAACCGTGACGCCCTGCTGCGCATCCTTGCCGGGTTGAAATCCGATGGCGTCGCCGTCGTCGTGTCCACCCATGACCTCGTCCTCGCCCGCGAGGTCTGCGAGCAGGTCGCCCTCCTGGCCGGGCGCCAGGTCGCCTTCGGGCCCCGAGAGGAGGTCCTCGTCCCCGCCCTCGTCGAGGAGGCGTACGCAGCGGGGCACGAGCACGCCGTCCGCCTCCTCGGCCTGCCCGTCTCCATGCCCGCCGTGAGGACGGTGACGACGCCGGGCTCTGTCCCTTGCGACGGGGACGGCGCCGCGCTACGGGTGAGCGCCCGATGAGCGCCGCCGACGGTCTCACCGGCCTGGTGAGCGCCGCCGTCGAGGCGCTGCGCGCTGCCGTGTCCCAGGTCCCCGGCATCGCCCCCCTGGCCACAGCCCCCTTCCTGTTCCGGCCCTTTGTCCTGCTCGTGGTCCTGGGCTGCGTGTGCGCCCTCGTGGGCGTGCTCGTCAACCTGCGCCGTGCCGAGTTCCACGCCGAGGCGCTCGTCCACGCGGTCTTCCCCGGCATCGTCGTCGGCGCCGTCACCGCCGGGACCGACATGATCGTGCCCGCCGGGGCCGTCGCGGGCGCCCTGGCCGCTGCCGCCCTGACCTGGGTGGACCACCACTCGAGGCGCGACGCCTCCGAGGCTGGGACCGCCGTCGTCCTCACCGGGTTCTTCTCCGTGGGCATGGTCGTGCTGCTGTCCAACGGGGACATGTCCGGCCAGCTCGAGGCCCTCATGTTCGGCAGGCTGCTCGAGGTCACCGACCTGCGCCTGACCCAGGCCCTCGTCGTCAGCGCACTGTCGCTGCTGCTCGTGTGCCTGACCTGGAAGGAGCAGGTCGCCACCGCCTTCGACCCGCTCGGCGCCCGGGCCTCAGGGCTGCGGGTGCTCGCCCTCGACCTCGTGCTCAACGCCGCCGTGGCAGCCGTCGTCGTCGCAGCCTCCACCGCCGTCGGCACCCTCCTCGTCATCGGCATGCTCACCCTGCCGGGCACCACCGGCCGCGTGCTCGCCGGCACCGTGCCCGGCATGGTCGCCACCGCGGCCGCCGTCGGGGTGGGGGGTGGATGGCTGGGGCTGCTCCTGGCCGTCTCACCATCCCCGCGGCCGGTCTCGCCCCAGGCCTCGGTCATCATGATCATGGCCCTGGCGCTTGTCATGGCTGTCGGCGGGGTGCGGCTGGCCGGTGCGCTCCGCTCAGGCGCGGCCACGAGGAGCACGCGCAGCGGCCAGGACGTCGCGAGCGAGGGGGAGGGGGCGCTGTGAGCACCGTGTCCTGGCAGCTGCTCGAGCTCCCGGTGGTCGTCGCCGTCCTCGTGGGGCTGCTCGCGGGGACCGTCGGCGCCATCGCCCTCATTGAGCGCCGGATTTTCCTTGCCGAGTCCCTCACCCACTCGACCTTCCCCGGTGCCGTGGCCGGCGTCGTCACGGCCGCCTGGCTCGTGCCGGCGTTGTGGGGCGGGCGGGCGGGCTACGCGGCCCTGTCCGTGTCCGTCCTCATCGGTGCCGCCCTCATGTGCCTGCCCATGCTGGCCCTGGCCCGCTGGATCCAGAGCGTGCCGGGCGTCTCGGCGCAGGCCGCTGCCGGGGCGGTCCTGTCCATCGGCTTCGCCCTGGGCTACCTCCTTGGCACCTGGTTCGCCCCGCTGCCGCTCAAGGTGGACGGATTTCTCGCCGGCTCCCTGCTCAACGTCAAGGTCACCGACGTCTGGACAGCCGGCCTGTGCCTGGCGGTGACCGTCCTCCTCCTGCTCACGGTGGGCCCGCGCCTGTCCTTCCACGCCTTCGACCCCGTGGGGCACCGGGCCTCGGGGCTGAGCACCCGCGCCGCGGAGGCCACGGTGATGGGCCTCGTGTGCGTCGCCATCGTCGTGCTCGTGCCCGCGCTCGGCACGATCCTGCCCATCGCCCTCATCGCCGCGCCCGCCGCGGCGGTGGTCCCGTGGGTGCGCAGCGTGCGTGCCCTCGTGATCGGATCGGCGCTGGTGGGGGCGGGCTGCGCCCTGGCGGGCCTCGGCGTCGCCGTGGCGGGCGAGCTGAGCGCCGGTGGGTGCATCGGCGTGCTGTGCGCCCTGGTCTGGGCCGGCTCGGTCGGGACCCGCAGGGTGCTCAGGGCCTGAGCAGACCGTTGGCGCCGGGCCGGGCGGGGCTTGGCGGCCCGCCCGTGCGGCTCACACGCCCAGCACGGCCCGCAGGTCGTTCTTGACGCGCTCCAGCCGGTCAGCTGCGGTGCGGCGGGCCACCTCGACGGGGTCGTCCACCGCGACCGGCACCACCACCTCGCAGTAGCACTTGAGCTTGGGCTCCGTGCCCGAGGGGCGGATGACCACGCGGTCGTCCGCCGCTGTCTTGAAGATGAGCCCGTCCGTCGGGGGCAGCCGGTGGCCGTTGCCGTCGCTGGCGCCGTCGAGGAGGTCGAAGACGTCCACCACCGGTGAGCCCGCCAGGTGCGCCGGGCCGCCGCCGGAGCGCAGCCGCTCCATCGTCTCGGTGATGAGGGACAGGTCCTCAACGCGCACGCTCAGCGGGCTCGTGGCGTACAGGCCGTGCTCACGGGCCAGGCGGTCGAGAAGGTCGAGCAGGCTGCGCCCCTGCTGTTTGAGCACCGAGGCCAGCAGCGCCAGGCGCACCGCGGCGGACACCCCGTCCTTGTCCCGCACGTTCCTCGGGTCCACGCAGTAGCCCATGGCCTCCTCGTAGCCGAAGACGAGGCCCGGCACCCGGCTGATCCACTTGAAGCCCGTGAGCGTGATGCGGTGGCCCAGGCCGTGGGCCTGGGCGATGCGGCGCAGCAGGCGAGAGGAGACGATGGAGTTGGCGAGCACGCCGGTGCCGGCGAAGGCGGCGAGCTCGGCCGCCTGCTCACCCAGCAGCGAGCCCACCTCGTCGCCCGACAGCTGGCGCCACCCTCCGGGCGCGTGCGGGTCCGGCACGGCCGCCGAGCAGCGGTCCGCGTCCGGGTCGTTGGCGATGACGAGCTCCGCACCGACCTCACGAGCCAGGGCCAGGGCCATGTCGAGGGCGCCGGGCTCCTCCGGGTTCGGGAAGGAGACGGTCGGGAAGTCCGGGTCCGGCTCGAACTGCTCGGGCACGACGACGACGTCGTCGAAGCCGACGCGTCCGAGTGCCTCGCGGCAGATCTCCCCGCCGACGCCGTGCAGGGCGGTGAGCACGATCCGCAGGCCCGCGGCGGCGGGCACGCGTGAGACGCAGGCCGTGGCCAGGTACTGCTCAATGAGCTCCTCCCCGGCCTCCTCCCAGCCGGAGGCGGGCCTGGGCACGGTGCTCAGCGGCCCGACGGCGGCGATGGCCGCCGCGATGTCGGCGTCGTAAGGCGGCACGATCTGGGCGCCCTGGCCGGAGTCGGTGACCGCTCGCCCTCCCAGGTAGACCTTGTAGCCGTTGTCCTGGGCGGGGTTGTGCGAGGCGGTGACCATGACGCCGGCGTCGGCGCCCAGGCGCCGCAGCGCGAAGGCGAGGACCGGGGTCGGGCAGGAGCGGTTGAGCAGGACCGCCCGTCCGCCGGCACCGGTGACGACGGCGGCGGTGTCGCGGGCGAAGACCTCGGAGCCGTGACGGGCGTCGTAGCCGATGACGACGCTGAAGCCCTCACCGAGCCTGCCCTTGAGGTAGGCGGCCAGGCCGGCTGCGGCGCGGATGACGACCACACGGTTCATGCGGTTCGGCCCGCCGCCCAGGCGTCCGCGCAGCCCGGCGGTGCCGAACTGGAGGCTGGAGGAGAAGGCGTCGGCCAGCTCGGCGGTGGCCGAGGCGTCGCCGGCCTGGTGCGCGTCCAGGAGGCTGGTGAGCTCCGCGCGGGTGACGGCGTCCGGATCCTCGTTGATCCAGGCAGTGACCTCATCGATGAGGGAAGGGGTCTCAGTCATGCTGTGAACGTACCGGCAGGGACCGGCAGACAGAGGTGATCGTGACGGCCCTCATGGGTTATCCGGGACACAGGGACGTTGTGCCCACGTCGTCCTCCTCGTGCCCGTGGAGGACGACGTGGGCCGTGCCTGAGCGCACGCGCCGGCGTCCTGCGGGAGGATCAGCCCATGTCACACACACAACGCCGGCAGTCCTACCGCAAGGGGCCCGTGCTGCTGCGCGGCTCCCAGATCCCCTCCGAGACCACCGACGCGCACCTGCTGTCCAGCCATGACGGCACCGACTGGCTCCACGCCGACCCGTGGCGGGTGCTGCGCATCCAGTCGGAGTTCGTCGAGGGCTTTGGCGCGCTCGCCGAGCTGGGGCCCGCCATCAGCGTCTTCGGCTCCGCCCGCACGAGCACCGAGGACCCGGTCTACGCCCTGGCCACGCAGGTCGGCGCGGGGCTGGCGCGCCACGGCTACGCCGTCATCACCGGCGGTGGCCCTGGCGTCATGGAGGCGGCGAACAAGGGGGCGCACGAGGCGGGGGGCGTGAGCGTGGGCCTGGGCATCGAGCTGCCCCTCGAGCAGGGCATGAACGACTACGTGGACCTCGGGATCCACTTCCGCTACTTCTTCGCCCGCAAGACGATGTTCGTCAAGTACTCCGACGGCTTCGTCGTCATGCCCGGAGGCTTCGGCACGATGGACGAGCTCTTCGAGGCGCTCACGCTCGTGCAGACCCAGAAGGTCGCTGGCTTCCCCGTGGTGCTGGTGGGCACCTCCTTCTGGGGCGGCCTGCTGGACTGGGTGCGCGGCACCCTCGTGGGCGCGGGAGTCATCGCCGCCGCGGACGTCGATCTCGTGCGCGTCGTGGACACGGCCGAGGAGGCCGTGGAGCACGTGGTCGGGGCCGCACGCCGCCTGCGGGCCGGCCAGGACGCGCGCGTCGGCGCCTGAGCGCCGGGCCCGGGACCCGGTGCGCCCCGGCCTGCTCACCCAAGTGGGCTTCGCCACGAAGCCCCCACGGGGACGGCGCGGTGGCCTAGGATACTGGGAACCGCGCCGTTCAGCGCGCTCTTCACCGAAAGGGGATCCCATGGCTGCCATGAAGCCCAGGACGGGTGACGGCCCGCTTGAGGTCGTCAAGGAGGGTCGCTCCATCATCATGCGTGTCCCGCTCGAGGGAGGTGGCCGTCTCGTCGTCGAGATCAGCCCCGACGAGATCAAGCAGCTCCAGGAGGCCCTGGGCTCGGTCAAGATCTGACGTCGTGAGGATCTGATCCAGCACCAGCAGGTGGCTGTCGGCCAGGGCGCGAACGCCCAGGCCGAGTCTTAGGCCCGTTGGGATGGGGCCGGGTCCGCGAGGGACCCGGCCCCGTCTCAGTGTCGTTGTCTCGGTGTCGTTGACGCCCGTCCGTCGCGCCCGGACGCACCGGGCGGGACGCGCCTGGTGCCGCGACCGGGCCGTCGAGGGAGGGGTGCGTGGCGGGGCGCGTCCCGCCGGTGCCCGGGCTCAGGCGCGTCGCACCGCCGCCAGAAGCCCGTCACCCACCGGCAGCAGGCAGACGACCAGGTCCTCGCGCTCGCGCAGCGCCTTGCCCAGCTCACGGGCCGCCACCGTCACCGCGTCACGACGGGCCGGGTCCGCCACGTGGTCGTTCCACAGCGCCCTCGTCACCGCCAGCAGCCCGCCGACGCGGAGCATGCGCAGCGCCTGCTCCACGAGCGCCGCCGCCTCGAGCGGATCGACGTCGAGCACCACCATGTCATAGGAGCGTGCCGCCATCCGCGGCATGACGTCCGAGGCGCGGCCCTGGATGACGCGTGTGCGTGAGCCCGGGTAGCCGGCAGCGTCGAAGGCACGGCGGGCCTCGCGCTGGACCTCAGCCTCGATGTCGATGGTCGTGAGCACGCCGTCCGGGCCCATCCCCTCAAGCAGCCACAGGCCTGAGACCCCGGTACCGGTACCGACCTCGGCCACCGAGCGGGCGCCGACGGAGGCCGCCAGCGTGCTGAGCAGGGCGCCCGTGGCGGCGGAGACCGGGCTGACCCCCAGCTCGATGCCGCGCCGTCGTGCCTGAGCCTGCGTCTCAGACTCAATGGGGAACTCCTCCGTGTAGGACCAGCTCAGCGTCTTGTCACCGCTCATGGGTGCTCCCTCTCTCCCGACAGGCACGTGCGGGCGGCGCGTGCCACGGCCATTGTCCCAGGTCCACGGCCCGGGGAGCGCCGTGGCGGGGCAGTGGGCCCGGTGGGTGGTATCGCCCTGGGCGGATCGGGCCCAGGACGGACGGCGCCCAGGGGGAGCCTGCCTCCTCCCTATACTGACCGGGTGTTTGGCATCTCAGGGAATGAGTTCATCGTCCTCCTGCTGGTGCTGGTGGTCGTCATCGGTCCCCAGCGCCTGCCGGAGTACACCCGGAAGCTGACCCAGTGGGTGCGCCAGCTGCGCCTCTTCCTCGACAACGCCAAGGCTCAGATCGCGGAGGAGGTCGGCCCCGAGCTCGCCGGGCTCAACCTTGAGGACCTCAACCCCCGTAACTACGACCCGCGCAAGATCGTGCGTGACGCCCTGGGTGAGGACCTCGACGCGATCCGTCGGGACCTGTCCCAGCCCTTTGAGTCCTTCGCCTCCGCCGCCAAGGAGTCCGGAGACGCGGCCGCAGCAGCAGTGACGCAGGACGCCCGCTCCCGCCACGGCAGCAAGTCGCTGTCGGCGATGATCGACGAGAAGGCCGAGGAGACCCGCCAGGCGGCCAACCCGAAGGTGGCCGCGGCAGGTGCGGCGACCGCAGCGGCCGGGGCGAAGGTGGCTGACGCCGCTGCCGAGCGCGCACGCCTGGACGAGGCGGCTGCCGAGGCCGACGCCGTCACCGTCGAGATGCCCCAGGTGCCCGCCCAGGAGGAGGTGCCCGCCCAGGAGGAGGTGCCCGCCCAGGAGGAGGTGCCCGCCCAGGAGGAGGTGCCCGCCCAGGAGGTTCCCTCCACCCTCGTCGTCGGCTCCCCCCAGGTCCCGCGTGCGCGTCCGCTGTCCCCGCGCGACGTCGTGCGCGCCTCCGCAGCCGCCGCCCGCACCTCACAGCAGGCGCTCACCGCCGCTGTTGACTAGCCCCACGGGGCCGGCTGGAGCCGTCCCCGGCCCCGGCCGACGCCCCCGGCCCGGTGTGACCGAGGCCCGGCGCACGCTGCCCGGGACCGTCGTCGTCACCACAGCAAGGAGGCCCGCCCACCGTCCCGGGGCGTGCGCACCGGGACAGCGGACGGGCCTCGCAGCCGCGTCGTGGGCTCAGCCGCCCACCGGGCTGATGCCGAGCCGCATTCCGGCCAGACCACGCTGGGTGCGGCCCAGGCGCTGCGCCACCTCGCTCAGGGCCAGGCCTGCCGGGGCGTCGGCCGGCGGGCGGGAGCCGTCGGCCACGGTCACCGGGACACCGCAGTCGCTGCCCTCGCGCAGACGGATGTCGAGCGGCAGCTGGGCGAGCAGCGGGACCTCGTAGCCCAGCGTCTGGGTCAGCGAGGCCGAGACCGCCTCACCGCCCCCCGAGCCGAAGATCTCCAGGCGTGAGCCGTCCGGCTGGGGCAGGTAGGACATGTTCTCGATGACCCCGGCGACCTTCTGCTTCGTCTGCGTGGCGATGAGGCCGGTGCGCTCTGCGACCTCGGCCGCCGCCGTCTGCGGGGTCGTCACCACGAGGATCTGTGCGTTGGGCAGCAGCTGCGCCACGGAGATCGTCACGTCGCCCGTGCCCGGCGGCAGGTCGAGCAGCAGCACGTCCAGGTCACCCCAGAACACGTCCGTGAGGAACTGCTGGACGGCACGGTGCAGCATGGGCCCGCGCCAGACGACCGGCTGCCTGTCCTCCACGAACATGCCGATGGAGATGACCTTCACCCCGTGCGCCACCGGCGGCACGATCATGCCGTCGAGCTGGGTGGGCGGGTGGCTGACCCCCAGCATGCGGGGGATGGAGAAGCCGTAGATGTCGGCGTCGACGACGCCGACGCTCAGCCCCTGGGCGGCCAGGGCGGCCGCGAGGTTCGCCGTGACCGAGGACTTGCCGACACCGCCCTTGCCCGAGGTGACCGCGTACACGCGCGTGAGGCTGCCCGGCTTGGTGAAGGGCACCTCCGGCTCGGCCTGGCCACCGCGCAGGCGCACGCGCAGCTCGGCGCGCTGCTCGTCGGTCATGACGCCCATGCGCACCCGCACGCCGGTGACACCGGGCAGGGCCCCGACCTCCCGCTCGGTGTCCGCCGTGATGGTGTCGCGCAGAGGACAGCCGGCCACGGTCAGCAGCACGCCGACGGTGACAACGCCGTCGGCGCCGACCTCGACGGACTCGACCATGCCGAGCTCGGTGATGGGCCTGCGGATCTCCGGGTCGATGACCCGTGCCAGGGCCTCGCGGACCTGCTCTTCAGTGGGCGTCGTGGGCATGGGGCCATCGTAGGGGAGCACGACGGGTCCACCGCCGCCCCGGGGCCCGATGGGACGAGCCTCTCCTCACTGCTCAGCCCGGCGCGGCTGGTGGGCAGGCTCCTCGGGTTCCTCGTGCTCCGCGCGCTCGTCCGCCAGCTCCTCGACGATCTCGCCGACGATCTCCTCGCGTGAGCGCCGCTCCTCCTCCAGCAGCTCGGCGAGCATGTCGCGCAGCTCGCCGCGCACGAAGTCGCGGGTCGCCACCTCGTTCATCGCCAGGCGCAGCGAGGCGATCTCCCGGGTGAGGTACTCGGTGTCCTCCAGGTTGGCCTGCGCGCGCTGGCGGTCCTGCTCGGCCGTGACCCGGTCGCGGTCGTCCTGCCGGTTCTGCGCCAGGAGGATGAGGGGCGCCGAGTAGGAGGCCTGGAGCGAGAGCATGAGCGTCAGCGCCGTGAAGCCGAGCTCTGCCTTGTCGAAGCGCATCCCGGTCGGGGCGAAGGTGTTCCACGCCATCCACAGCACGACGAAGAGCGTGAGCCAGATGAGGAAGGTCGGCGTGCCCGAGAACCGTGCGATCGCCTCGGACACGCGCCCCGAGGTGTCGGAGGAGGCGTGACGGCGCGGACGCATCCACCGCAGCCAGCGGGCACGCCCCTCCTCCAGCGGCTGGTCCAGCTGCTCAGGCATTCGCGCTCCTCTCGATCATCTCGTCGGTCACGGCGTCGTCGGCCTCACGCCAGTCCTCCGGCATGAGGTGGTCCAGCACGTCATCGACGGACACCGCGCCCAGCAGGCGCCCGGCCTCGTCCTGGACCGGCAGCGCCGTGAGGTTGTAGGTCGCCAGCAGGCGCGTGACCGTGCCGATGGAGTCCCCGGGCAGCACGACGTCGAGGTCCTTGTCGAGGATCGAGCCCAGCGGCTGCTGCGGCCGCTCGCGCAGGGCCCGCTGCAGGTGCACCATCCCCAGGAAGCGGCCGGCAGGCGTCTCCAGGGGAGGTCGGCACACGAAGGCGACGGCGGCCAGCGCCGGCGCGATCTCCGCCTTGCGGGCCTGGGCGAGGAAGGTCGCCACCGTGGCCTCGGGCGGGAGGATGATGGGCTCGGTCGTCATGAGGCCGCCGGCGGTGTAGCCGTCGTAGGTGAGCAGGCGGCGCACGTCCTCGGCCTCGTCCGGCTGCATGAGGTCGAGCAGGGCGTCGGCCTGGGCAGCGGGCAGCTCCGCCACGAGGTCGGCGGCGTCGTCGGGCTGCATCGCGTCGAGCACGTCGGCGGCGCGGGCGGCGTCGAGCGCGGAGATGAGGGCGACGGCCTCGTCGTCGCTGAGCTCCTCGACGGCGTCGGCCAGGCGGGCGTCCTCCAGCTCGGCGGCCACCTCCACCTGCCTCGCCAGCGGCAGGTCGGCCAGGACGTCGGCGAGGTCCGCGGGCTTGAGGTCCTCCATCGTGGCCAGCAGGGCGGTGGCGGACTGGCGCTCGAGGGAGCCGGCCAGGCCCGTGACGTCCTCGGGGCGCACGATGAAGGTCTCGCCTCGGCGCAGTCCCAGCGGCCCGGAGGAGGCCCTCTGGACGAACAGGCGCGTGACCTTCCAGTCCCGGTTGCGGTCCTTCTCGATCGCGACGTCGCGCACAGTCACCTGGCCCGAGCCGTCGCGCATCGTCACCACCCGGTCCAGCAGCTCGGAGAAGACCAGGGTCTCGACCGCACGCTGCTCGAAGCGGCGGATGTTGACCAGCCCCGTGGTGATGACCTGCCCCGGGTTGATGGCCGTGACGCGCGACAGCGGCAGGAACACCCGGCGCCGCCCGGCCACCTCGATGACGAGGCCGACGGCGCGCGGCTCCCCACGCTGAGCGAGCAGCACGACGACGTCGTGGACCTTGCCGACGGCGTCGCCCAGCGGGTCGAAGACGCCCGTACCCACAAGGCGGGCGACGAAGACGCGCGTCGACGGCCGGCTCGTGCTGCGGGTGCTCGTGTTCTCCACGGGCACAGCCTATGCGCCCTCAGCGTGACGGCGCCCTCAGGCCGCTGGTGCGCACGGACGCGTGGGACGATGGCCTCATGAGCCAGCCGCTGAGCACCTCGCCCGTGACCCGTGCCAGGACCATGCCCCAGGGGGAGGAGGTCGCCTCCTTCGCCACCTACCCGCAGGCCCAGGCCGCCGTCGACTCCTTGAGCGACGCCGGCTTCCCCGTCCAGTACCTCGCCATCGTGGGTACCGACCTGCGTCAGGTGGAGAACATCACCGGTCGTATGAGCTGGGGGCGTGCCGTCGCCTCGGGCGCGGCATCGGGCCTGTGGCTCGGCGTCCTTGTGGGCGCCATGCTCTCCTTCTTCGGCAACGCCCCCGCCGGTGGGGTGGGCTTCCTCATGGCGCTGCTCCTGGGGGTCGTGTGGGGAGTCCTCTTCCAGGTGGTCGGCTACGCCCTGACCCGTGGCCGTCGCGACTTCACCTCCACGAGCTCGGTCATCGCCTCGCGCTACTCCATCATCGCCTCCCACCAGGCCGCGCAGGCGGCCCAGGCCCTGGCCCAGGCGCCGGGCAACCTCGCCCGGGGCGGGGCCGCGGCGCGCCGTGCGGAGGAGCGGCGGGCCGCCCGCGAGGCCTCCCGGGCCGATGAGCCCACGGCCTTCGGCTCCCGACCGGACGAGCAGCCGCGCTTCGGTGTGCGCCTGTCCGACGTCGCCGAGCCCGGCAGCACGACGCCCGGGACGCCCGGGACGCCCGGGGCGCCCGGAGCCGGGACGGCCTCGGACCGGGAGGACTGACGTGGCCGTCCCCATCGGCCTGTCGACCTCCTCGGTCTACCCCGGCAACGCCACCGCGGCCTTCCGCACCGCTGCCGAGCTTGGCTACGACGGTGTCGAGGTCATGGTGTGGTCCGAGCGCGTGACCCAGGACGCCGCGGCCCTTGGCCGTCTCGCGCAGCACTACGGGCAGCCGGTGCTCGCCGTCCACGCCCCCACGCTCATCCTCACCCGTCCCGTCTTCGGGCCGGACCCGTGGGAGAAGATCGACCGCTCGGTCGAGCTGGCTGAGGCCCTGGGGGCCCCGACCGTCGTGCTGCACCCTCCCTTCTTCTGGCAGACCCGCTACGCGCGCCAGTTCGTGCGGGGCATCGACATGCGCGAGCAGACGGGCAAGGTGCACCTCGCCGTCGAGAACATGTTCACCTGGCGCCCGCGCCAGCCGCACTCGACCCGGGACTTCCAGGGCTACTCACCCACGTGGGACCCGGTGGGGCAGGGCTACCGCTCTGTCACCCTCGACATCTCCCACGCGGCCACCTCCGGCTCGGACGCGTTGGCCATGGCGCGTGCGCTGGGCCCGACGCTGCGCCACCTGCACCTGACCGACGGCGTGCCCGGCTTCCGCGACGACCACCTCCTGCCGGGGCAGGGCGACCAGGACTGCGCGGGCGTGCTCAGGCACCTAGCCGCCACCGGTTTCGAGGCCGGGGGCGGGCAGGTGGTCGTCGAGGTCTCCACGCGCGGGATGAGTGAGGCACAGCGGCGCGAGGCGCTGGCCTCCTCCCTGGCCTTCGCCCGTGAGCACCTGGAGGGCGCCGGTGACACGGGCTCGGTGCACGTGCCCGCCCCGACGCGGCGTCGCTACCGCCAGGGCTGAGAGCCCTGCGCCGCTCCCGGCGGGCGGGGGCGCGCCCTGCCCGCCGGCGAGCCGGCCGGGCTCAGGCGCAGGCCACGGGCTCGCGGTGGCCGGTCGGCTCGATCTGGAAGGTCGAGTGCTGGATGCGCACAGGGAAGTGCTCGGCGACGCAGGACTGCATGGCGCTGAGCAGGTCTGCCGTGGTCCCGGCCGCGTAGTGCTCGTCGGTGACGACGACGTGCGCGGTGAGCACCGGCAGCCCCGAGGCGACCGTCCAGGCATGGAGGTCGTGGACGGCGACGACGCCGTCGAGGTCCGTGAGGTGGCGGCGCACCTGTCCCAGATCGAGGTCCTGGGGGGTGAAGTCCATGAGGACGCCGCCGGCCGAGCGCAGCAGGGACACCGCCCGCGGCACGATGAGGGCGACGATGAGCAGGGAGGCGACGGCGTCGGCCTGCTGCCAGCCGGTGAGGGCGATGACCGCGGCAGCCACGACGACCCCGACGGAGCCGAGTGCGTCGTTGGCGACCTCGAGGAAGGCGGCGCGCATGTTGAGGCTGTCGCTCCGTCCTCCCGTGAGCACGAGCAGGCTGAGGACGTTGGCGACGAGGCCGACGACGCCCATGACGAGCATCGGGGCCGCTGCGACCGGGGAGGGGGACAGGATGTCGATGACTGCCCGCACCGCGACCACGAGGCCGACGATGGAGAGCATGCCGGCCTGGAGCGCGGCCCCGATGACCTCGGCGCGGCGCATGCCCCACGTGGAGTGGTCCGAGGCCGGGCGCTTGGCCAGCAGCGCGGCGGTGAGGGCGATGACGACCCCCGCCGAGTCGGTGGCCATGTGGCCGGCGTCGGCCAGCAGGGCGAGGGAGCCGGACAGGAGGGCGGTGACGAGCTCGGCGAGCAGGACCGTGGCGGTCAGGGCCAGCACGAGGCCCAGGCGCCTGGCCGAGGAGGCCGCGGCGTGGTCATGGCAGTGGCTGTGCGTGCTGTGGCCGTGCGCGGTGCTCATGCGCGGCCCTCCTCGGTGCCTCTCGGAAGTGAACGGGTGGCCTCGGCGAGCGCGCGGGCGCTGACGAGGACCGTGGTGAGCAGGTCCTCGTGCTCCAGGCGGCTGACGCGGCAGCGCCCGTGCGAGTGCGTGGAGATGAGCCTGGCCTCGCGCAGCAGACTCAGGTGCTGGGACACCGTGGACTGGGCGAGGCCAAGGTGCTCGGCGAGCTCGCCGACACGGTGCTCGCCGCCACGCAGGTGCTGGAGCACAGCCAGCCGCGTCGGGTCGGACAGGATGGCCAGGAGGGCGGCGAGGTCCCTCAGCTGCTCGACGGCCCCCGTGTCCAGGGTCCGGTCCGTGGGCAGCGGCTCATGAATGATCGTCATATACCGATGATATCGGTGTGTGACGAAATGTCTAGGGTGAGGACGGATCACCTGTGCGTGCACGGATCACCTCACAGACGCCGGTAGGTGATCCGCCGGCGTACAGGTGATCCGCCGGCGTACAGGGGGCCCGCCACAGCAGGCGTGAGCCGCCGCCCAGGACGGGGTCACTGCGCGAGCAGACCGCTCACCCAGGCCTCAACCTCCTCGACCCTGCGGGGGATCGCTGCCGTCAGGCGCTCAGCGCGACCATCCTCACGGATGACGACGTCGTCCTCGATGCGCACGGCCATCCCACGCATCTGCTCGGGCACGAGCAGGTCGTCCGCACGGAAGTACAGGCCGGGCTCGATCGTGAAGACCATGCCAGGCACGAGCAGGGCGTCCATGCTCATCTCACGGCGCGCCTGCGCGCAGTCGTGCACGTCCAGCCCCAGGTGGTGGCTCGTGCCGTGCACCATCCAGCGACGGTGGTACTGGCCGTCCGGGGCCAGGCTCATCTCCGGCGTCACGCCCTGCGGCAGCAGCCCCCAGTCGAACAGGCGCTGGGACAGCACCCTCATGGCGGCCGCGTGCAGGTCGCGGAAGCGCGCCCCCGGCTCGCTGGCCACAGCGAAGGACGCGTCCGCCGCCTCCAGCACCGCCTCGTACACGCGACGCTGCGGCTCGGTGAAACGGCCGTCCACCGGGATCGTGCGGGTGACGTCCGCCGTGTACAGCGAGTCCACCTCGACGCCGGCGTCCACGAGCACCATCTCGCCCGGGCGCACGGCGCCGTCGTTGACGATCCAGTGCAGCGTGTTGGCGTGGTCGCCACAGGCAGCGATCGTCTCGTAGCCCAGGCCGTTGCCCTCCTCACGTGCGCGCGCCCCAAAGGCCCCCTCCAGGACGCGCTCACCGCGCCAGTGCGCCGTCGCCCTCGGGATCGAGCGGATGAGGTCGTCGAAGCCCGCCTTCGTGGCGTCCACGGCCGCCTGGAGCTGGGCGACCTCCCAGGCGTCCTTCGTCAGGCGCAGCTCACTGGCAGCCTCGGCCAGGGCGTCATCCTCCTGCTGGGCCTCCTGCCCGACGGCCAGGCCCGCCGCCTGGCGCACCTGGTCCACCAGGGCCGTGACGGCGGAGTCGGCCTCCGCCAGCACCCGCAGGTGGACCGCCTCCACCCCCGCGTCCTTGGCCAGGGCGTCGCCCAGGGAGTCGATGTGCGCCGCGCGCACGCCGGTGGAGGCCTCGACCTCCTCCAGCGAGGGGCGCACGCCCACCCACAGCTCTCCGTAACGCGGGTCGGCGTAGAACTCCTCACTCGTGCGTGAGGCCCGCGGACGGAAGTAGATGACGGGCTCGTGGGAGGCCTGGCCCTGCGCCGGGGCCTGCCCCGGGGCGGTGAGCGGGTCCAGGACGAGGACCGCGTCGGGCTCGAAGTCCGTGCCCGTGCCCGCCAGGTGGGCGAAGGCTGAGTGCGGGCGGAAGCGGTAGTCGGTGTCGTTGCTGCGGACCTTGAGGGGCCCGGCCGGCAGCACCAGACGCTCGCCGAGGAACTGGGCGCCCAGACGGGCACGGCGCTGCGCGGCCCAGGGGGCGGCCTCGTTCAGAGACGGCAGGCCGGCAGGACGCGGGCCCCAGGAGGAGCCGATGAAGTCCTTGAAGGCAGGGTTCGTGGGCCGGTGGGAGCGGTTGTCACCCCGCTGCGCAAGCGTCTGCGGGTCCTGGGGCGCGGCCTCGTGCTGGGCGGCGCTGGTGGTGGGCTGGGCCTGGTGAGGGGACTGCGTCATGGCACGCATCCTCCCACTGCTGGGCGCGAGGCACGACGTCGGCCCCCACAGGGGGGTGCCCCTATGTGGTGTGTCAAGCGGCGGCGGGTAGTTTCGTGGCTGGTTGTGGGTCGTAGAGGGCTCCATCTCGGATCATGGCGTGCAGGGTCAGGATGCGGCGGTGGGCCAGGGCGAGAACGGCCTGGTTATGACGCTTGCCCTGGTCTCGTTTGCGCTGGTAGTAGGCCCGGGAGACGGGGTCGGAGCGCAGGGAGGCGAAGGCGGACAGGAACATGGCGCGCTTGAGCCTCTTGTTGCCGCCGTGGGAGACGTGCTCACCACGGATCGATGAGCCGGAGCGGCGTGTGACGGGAGCGAGCCCGGCGTAGGAGGCCAGCTGGGCGCCGGTGTCGAAGGTCTTGCCCAGGGTCTCGGCCAGGAAGACGGCGGCGGTCCTGACCCCGATCCCGGGCATGGAGATCAGGACCTCATAAAGAGGGTGGGCCTCCACCAGGGCCTCGACCTGGGCGGCGACATCGGCCCGCTGAGCGTGCAGGGCGATGAGCTGCCTGGCCAGGTGAGGTAGCACCGTTGCGGCGGCGTCGGTGCCGGCGACCACCACGGTCTGGTGCTCCAGGGCCGAGACGATCTGGCCGGCCCAGGTGGCGTGCCGCCTGCACCCGTGCTTCTTGAGCCTGGCGTCAATCCTTGCCTTGCCCGCTCGCTTCAGATCGGCTGGGGTGGGCCAGGCGGCGATGACCTCCAAGACGGCGTCGTGCTCCAGCCAGGGCCCCACCACGGCCTCGAGGGCGGGGTGGATCTGGGTGTACAGGCCCCGGATCCGGTTAGCGCTCTGGTTGACCTGGCGGGCCAGGTCCAGGTCGAATCCCGTGAGCATCGACAAGGCGGCCGCGTCCTCGTCCGAGGCGCTGACGGCTCTCAGGGTGTGAGGCATGCTCCTGGCCGCGCCGGCGATGACGGCCGCGTCCTTCGCGTCGGTCTTGGCGCTGCCCGGCGTCAGGTCGGCGATGCGTCGCATCGACAGTCCGGGCAGGTAGCCCACGGTGATGCCCATGTCCTGGGCCACCGCCACGGCCAGGGCCCCGATGGTGGCGGGCTGGTCGACCACCACCAGCAGCCTCCCGTGGTCGGCCAGCTTGCCGTAAAGGGAACGCAGACGTGCCTCGTCATTGGGAAGGGGCTTGTCGAGGACCTTCCGCCCGTCCCGGCTCAGGGCCGTGGCCCAGTGGTCCGTCTTGCCGACGTCGATGCCGATGAAGACCTCGATGTCCTCGATATCCATCTCTCCTGCCGCCTCTCGGTCAAGTCGATACGGGGCCAGCCGGTGGACGACCGGTTCCGCACCCACGTTACGAAAGACCTCACACGCGGTGGGTCGTTCCCCTTATCAGCGGTCACCAGCGTCCGGCTGCTGCGGGTGACAACACCCCCCGGATCATCTACGGACAGGGGCAAGACATCATGCCCACAGCAACTGG